>CALWZY010000020.1 GCA_944386155.1 uncultured Clostridia bacterium
TTTTTTCACAATTTTTTTCACATATTCTTCACATGTTTATAAATTTTTTCACTACTTTTTATTGAAAAAGCTCTTAATTTTATTAATCATTTTACTTATAAAACTTTCTTTATATTCTGTAGGAAGAATTTTATTATTAGTATCATTATTTTTATTATCTATTTTTGAATCAATATTTCTGCTGGTATTATTAATAGAATCATCAAATATATCATCATATTTATACTTTTTAGCCTTTTCATCATTTACTAATTTATCATTATAATTTAATATTTTTTCAAGTTTAACTTTTTGTACATTTGATAAAAAATATTCATTAATTAAATATGTTAATATTATTTTTGTTTCTTTTAATATATTTTGATTTTCAAAAGGAATATTTATATCATAAGAAAACTCATAATTCTTATCTTTATTTTTATTAATTTCTAATATTTTATCTTGAGGAATCTTTAAATATTCTTTAGCTGGAATATATTTTAAAATTTCAAGTACCTCTACATAAGCTTTTGGGTATACATCTTCCATATTATAATTCTCCTTTATCCATTTTTTCTTCTGTAGCTTGCATTTGATCAAAAGCTCCATATTTTCTTATATCACTACTTGTGATACTTTTCATAGCATCTTTTAAAATATCTCCTGCAAATAATATTTCTGAATGATTTGTTCTTTCCCATACTGAAGTATCTAATGAATCTACTGCATATCTAAAATCTGGGTCTTGTTCATAGGCACTTTCAAAATCATCTAATGTAAAATTTAGTCTTTCTCTAAATACTCTAGCTGTATCAATTCCAAATTTAACTTTTTCCATAGCTTTTTCATCTCTAAAAACTATTTCTGGAAGTAAATTACCCGCTTCTACTTCTCCTTTATAAATTCTTTCTAAATCTTCTGATAATCTAGCTTCTGCTAAAAATCCACTCTTCTTAGAAAAGCCATCTTCTAATGTAGCTTGAAGCATTCCACCTTCAATTACATATTCTCTAGACTTTCCTGAAGGATCTAAAACAACTATCATACCTGAATCAAATAAATTCTCTAACAATTTATTTAAATCACTCTCTTTTTTAGAATCTTGTCTTAACTTATTTATTTTAGTAGGATTTCTATCATCAAATAAATCTAAGACTTCTGGTGATAGAGAATCAATATATCTTTTAACAGAATTATTACTATTATACATTTCATAAATATCATCTAGGCTATATCCATTATTTTTAAGACCTTTTCCTATTAATATTGCTCTTTCGAAATCACTTTCAAAAGCACTATTCTCAGAAGAATTATTTTCTGTTTTTATCTCTTCTATTACGAAATCCCCAACATTTTGTGCATTATCTACTACAAAGAAAAACTCTATATCAGAAAGTCCTGATATGCTTGTTAGTCCATGCTCATCTTCAGAAACTAACCTTCCTTCATCATTTAAATAAAAAGTAAGTTCAGATTCATCAACTTTTTTTGATTTAATCTTTCCTCCACTTTTTAATAAATCTATATAATGCTTAAAGTTTATATCTTCCATAAATTTCTCCTTTGTATTATCTTACATAATAATTATATAAATAACTAATTATAAATTGCAAGAAAAAATATGTAACTTATTTTAAAAATAAATTACATATTCTTTCAGTATCTTATATTATTTTTAGTTTATATTATTAATTTATATTATTAATTTATATTATTAAATTTCTCTAATTCTTTTTGAAGATTCTCCCATTCTAAATATTTTAGATTAAGTGATTCGTTTTGTTCATTAATCTTATTATTAATTTCTTCAAGTTTTATATAATCTGAACTTATCTCATCATCTTCTAATAACTTTTTATTATCAGAAATTACATTTTCAAGTAACTGTATATCTTCTTCAACTTTTCTTATTTTCCTTTCTATCCTTGATTTTTCTTTTAATGGATTATTAATAATATTTTTTTCTTTTTTTACTTGTATGTCATTTTCACGTAAATGAGAAGCATTTAAATTATTACTTGATTGTATTTCTTCTTTTTCTTTATAGATTTCTAAATATTCTTCATATGTGCAATTATAATATTTAACTTTAGTATTTAGTATATTTTCATCATTTTTATTATCATAGTTTTTAGTATCATTTCCTTTTTCAAATACTATTATAGAATCTGCAATTTTATTTACAAAAAATCTATCGTGAGATACGAATAATATACTTCCTTCGTATTCTTTAAGCATATTTTCTAAAGTTTCTTTTCCTATTATATCCATATGATTTGTTGGCTCATCTAATATTAATAAATTAGGTCCATTTTTTAGTATCATACTTAATTTTAATCTAACTTTTTCACCACCAGATAGCATTTTTACTTCTTTAAATACATCATCACCATAAAACATAAATGCTGCTAATGAATTTCTAATTTCTGTTACTGTAAGATTTGGAAAAGCATTGCTAAACACATCATATACTGTTTTTTCAGAATCTACTAAAGCTTCTTTTTGATCAAAATATCCTATATCTACATTATGGCCAATATTAATTTCTCCTGAAATTTTCTCTATTTTAGATACTATTGTTTTTAGAAGTGTAGATTTTCCTGTACCATTTGGACCTATAATTCCAATTTTCTGTCCTTTGTATAAATCAAAATTAATATTAGTAGCGATACTTTTTTCATATCCAATACTTAAATTAGAAATATTTAAAACATTTTTTCCACTTTGTCTACTTATCTTAAAATTAGATTTAAAAGTTTTTAAATCATACTTGTTTGGCTCTTCTAATTTAGCCATCCTCTCAATTTGTTTTAGTTTTGCCTGAGCCATTTTAGCTTTATTTTTCTTATACCTAAATCTTTCAACTACTGCCATTAATCTTTTTATCTCTTTTTGTTGATATTCATAGTCTTTTAATTGTTTTTCATAATTTACTCTTTTTTGTTTTTCATAATAATCATAATTTCCAGAGTATAAAGTCATTTCTCCATACTCTATTTCATACACTTTATCTACTATTTTATTTATAAACATTCTATCATGAGAGACAATTATACAAGCTTTAGGATATGTTTTTAAATATCCTTCAAGCCATTCAATTGTATCTATATCTAAATGATTTGTCGGTTCATCTAATAAAAGTAAATCTGGTTTACTAAGTAATAATTTTATAAAAGCAATTTTAGTTCTTTGTCCACCAGAAAACTCTGATATTTTTTTATCTAAATCTTCTACCGAAAAGCCAAATTTTCTTACAACAGTTTCATATTCTTTTTTATATGTATATCCATTTAAGAACTCAAATCTATCTTGTAATCTAGAATACTCTTTTGCCAAAGCTTCACTTTTGTCTGACTGCATTTTTTCTAACAACAAATAAATTTTGTTTTCTATGTTTATAATATCTGAATATACTTTTAAAATTTCTTCCTTCATTGTAATAGATTCATCATCAAAATCTATTTGTCTTAGATATCCAATATTATAAATTCCTTCTTTAAAAATACTAAACTTTTCTTCAGAAGTTCCTTCTGATAATAACGAATTATCAATTATTGCCTTTAAAAGTGTAGATTTACCACATCCGTTTCTTCCAACAATAGCAACCTTTTCTTTGCCTTTAACTTCAAAATTAATATTTTCTATAATTGTATCTGCACCATATGAGACTGACCCATTTGTTATTTTAAAATTCATCTTGCCACCTTTATATAATTAATTTATATTTACATTTACATTTATATTTACTTTACATTTATTTTAATAATTTCTCTTTCCATTCATTTTCCTTAAATCCTACTAATATAAAATTATCATTTATAACTAGTGGTCTTTTTATAAGCATTCCATTACTTGATAACAATTCAATTTTTTCATCATAAGACATATTGTCTAATTTCGTTTTTAAATCCATGCTCTTATATAATAATCCACTTGTATTAAAAAACTTTTTTATATCTAAATTACTTCTTTTTATCCAGTTATTTAATTCTTCTTTACTTGGAACAGATTCAACTATATGTCTATCTGTAAATTTTACTTTATTGTCTTCTAACCATTTTTTTGCTTTTTTACATGTGCTACATTTTGGATATTCAATAAATAAAACTTCCATATTCTCCTCCTAACTTTAATCTCACATATATAATTTTATTTTTTAAACATTAACTATCTTTCTTTTGTATATTACAATATTTTCTCTTTTAAATCAAGAATAAAGCTAGAATGCTTTAAAATACATTCTAGCTTTGTATTATTTTAATTTTTAAATTAATCTTCTTTTTCATCTGATTTTAAATCATTTTCATCTTTTTTATCTTCATCTAATTGTTTTACATGTTTAGTTGCTTTAACTTTTGTAATTCTATTATCTTTAAATTGCATTACTTGATAACTAACATCGTCAGTTTCTATCACTGGCTTTTCTTTTGCACTCGGAATTCTATTTAATTTAGAAATTAAATATCCTGATAAAGTATCATATTCACCTTCTGGGATAGAAATATCTAATATCTTTTCAACTTCATATACTGGAAGTTCTCCTTCTATCATATATTCATCTTCAGATATTTTTTCATATTTTTTCTCTATTACATCATATTCATCATAAATTTCACCAACAAGCTCTTCTACAATATCTTCCATTGTAACTATTCCTGCTGTACCACCATGCTCATCAAGCACTATTGCAATTTGTTTCTTAGATTTTCTTAATTCTTTAAATACATCATTTATATGACTTAATTCTGAAACATAATAAGCTTCTTTTACTAAAGATTTTATCTTTGTTCTTTTATTTTTTAGAGATGTTACTATATCTTTAACATATACAATACCTTTAATTTTATCTAAAGTCTCTTCATATACAGGCATTCTACTAAATCTATTATCAGCTGTAATTTCTTCTATTGCATCTGATACTGAAAGATCTGCATCTAATGCAAATATCTCTGTTCTTGGTACCATTATTTCAGATACTAATTTATCATTAAATTCAAATACATTTTCAATCATTTCTCTTTCATCTTTATTAATAGAACCTTTTTCTTCTCCAACATCTATCATCATTCTAATTTCTTCTTCAGTTACTGTTTCTTCTTCATTTCCACTTGCTCCAAATAATTTAGAAACAATATCTGTAGAAAATGTTAAAAATCTAACAAATGGTGCAGTTATAATTGAAATAAATCTAATTATTCCAACTGAAGCATATGCTAAAGGTTCAGAATACTTCATTGCAACTCTCTTTGGAACTAATTCTCCAAAAATTAAAGTAAAATAAGATAATATTATTGTTATAATTATTATAGATATATGATTCCAAACATCTACTGGGAATACTGGAATTAACCTAGCAAGTACTGGTGCTAAATCATCTGCAAAAGCATCTGATGCAAAAGCACTTGATAAAAACCCTGCAAGAGTAATTCCTATTTGGATTGTTGCTAAAAATTTACTAGGATTTTTAAGCATTTTCTTAATTGATTTTGCTTTTTTATCTCCTTCTTTAGCCTGTTTATCAATTTTCATATCATTTAATGATATAAATGCAATTTCTACTGCCGCAAAAAAAGCATTAAAAAAGATTAGAACGATTAAAACTAATAGTTGTGACACTTTTATCTCTCCTTAATATTTAAAATTTTATATTACTACTATACCATTTAATTAGTCATTTTGCAAATAAAAAAGAGAGATTATAAAGTAAACTATATTTAGCTTAATTACTCATCTCTCAAATTTAATAATTTGTTTTTAAATAACTTATTAATATAATCTAATATTTTTCTAAATAAACTTTTCTTTTCTTTTAATGTTAAAGATTTATTTTTATTTTCTTCTTTTTTAAATATATTTTCTGTATTATATTTTTCTTTTTGTTCTTTATCAAATATCTTTTGATTATTATCATAAATTTTTTCTAACAATTCTTTTTGTTCATCATTACAAAAAAATTCTAAATTTAGCCATAGAATCATCGAAATTGCTTCTCTTGAAAGTCCTTGACTCTCGATAGAAATATCAGGATCTATCTTAACTTTATATGATTCATCTTTTTCAGATTTTATAGCATCTAATATATCTTTTGGAAGTCTATTTGTATATGATTTGCCAAGAGAAGCTAAAAAAGCATCTACTTCAGAAAAAGCTCTCTTTTTTGCTAAAGATGTTCCCATATTCCTACCTCCTTTGCTAATTTTCACATATATAAAATTATATCTATACTTTTTAATAAATTCAAGTACATAAATATCTATTTTATACGAAAAAAAAGCATCACCTAAGTAATGCTTTTTTAAGTGGTGGCTCGAAGTGGAATCGAACCACTGACACGGGGATTTTCAGTCCCCTGCTCTACCAACTGAGCTATCGAGCCTTATAAAATTAAAACTATCTAGGTAACTAGATAGTTTTTGGCGACCCGGAACGGGCTCGAACCGTCGACCTCTAGCGTGACAGGCTAGCGTTCTAACCAACTGAACTACCGGGCCAATATGGTGGTCGCAATAGGGCTCGAACCTATGACCCCCTGCTTGTAAGGCAGATGCTCTCCCAGCTGAGCTATGCGACCAAGTTTTATCAGTTCAACTGACAAGTCTTATTTTACAAGATATGATCATTTTTGTCAACACTTTTATTTAAATTTTTTTCATTTTTTTATGATATTTTTATAAAAAAGTCTTAAAGCGGGTGATATAAGTCATCTTCCCGCTTTAAAATAATATACTAAACATTCAAAATAAATTATTTTATAATTATTTTTCATTTAATATTTTAATTGCCTCTTCCATTTGATTATCTAATTTATCATCTAAAGTTTTTTCATCAAGTTCTACTACTTTATCAGGTTCTATTCCAACTTTATTAATTTCATTTTTATTTGGAGTCATATATTTCATTGTAGTAATTTTTAAATATGCAGAATTATCTAAGATTGGGAATACACTTTGAATTACACCTTTTCCATATGTTTTAGTACCTACTATTGTAACTAATCCATGATCTTTTAAGCAACCTGCCATTATTTCAGAAGCACTAGCAGTATATTCATTTGTAAGTAGTACTACTGGCATATCTATTACTTTATTTCCTTTTGCTGTAGTAGTTACTTCATTTCCTTTATTATCTACTGTTATATATTCTGTTTCACCTTTATTTAAAAACATATCAAGTATTGCTTCTGCTGTCTCAACATATCCACCTGTATTATCACGTAAATCTATTATTAATTTTTTCGCACCTTTGTTCTTAAGTTCTGAATATGCATTTGCAAATTCAGTATGAGCAGTTTCTGTGAATGAATCAAAATCTATATATCCTATATTGTTATCAAGCATTTCATATTTAATTTCAGAAACTTTTATACTCTTTCTCTCAACTTCAAATTCTTTTTCTTCTCCATCTCTATCTACTGTTATTTTTACTTTTGTGCCTTCTTTACCTTTTATTTTATTTGTAACTTCTTCTAATTCTAATCCTGTTACATCTTCTCCATTTACTTTCACAATTACATCATAAGCCTTAATTCCTGCTTTAAAAGCTGGAGACTCATCACCAACAGGAGCTAAAATAACTGCCTCACCATCTAATGACTGACCAACATAAATTCCTATTCCAACATATTCTGAAAGCTCTTGTTCTAAGTCTTCATATTCTTTAGCTGTCATAAGTTCAGTATATTCATCACCAAGTCCTGCTACATATCCTTTAAGAGCTGCATCAACAAGTTCAGAATCTTCTATCTCATCTGAATTTAAATAATATTTTTCAATTTCTGTTCTTATTACATTTAATTTATCTTCAACACTTGCACTTGAATCAAAAGATTCAGCTATAGCACCTTTACTATTTAAATATGTATAATATAAGAAAGCTGTAATAACAATAGAAACTAATGCTGTTACAATAATTGTTATTACTACAATCGGAATAATTTGATTCTCAGAATATTTCTTTTCGTTATTATCCATTATGTTACCTCCAGTAATCTTAAAAATTGAGCAGACTTTTTTGTCTGCTCTTAAATTATACTATATATTTCTTAATTTTATATTAAATTATGGTAAATAATTTAATGGATTTACTCTTTCTGAATATGAACCTCCACCTGTTCTTACTTCGAAATGTAAGTGTGGACCTGTTGAATTTCCTGTTGAACCAACTCTCATTATTTGTTGACCTTGTTTTACTCTTTGTCCTTCTTTTACTGTAATTGAACCCATTTGTCCATGAGCATATAAAGTATATAATCCATTATAATGTGCAATTAATACATAATTACCATAACTATAATTTAAAGCTTTTGCTGTTACTACATATCCGTCAGCTACTGCATAAACAGGCTTTCCTGAAATTCCAGGACCAGAATAATCAACAGCACCATGATATGCACCAGATGAATAATATAATCCTGTAGTTACACTATATCCATTTACTGGTCTTATAAATCCAGATGAACTAGAACCACCGCTACTTATATAATCTTCTCTATCATTTTGAATTGCCTCTTGAGCAGCTTTAATCTTTTGATCTAAGCTTCTATTTTCAGCAGCTAACTCTTCTAATTGTTTCTTTAATTGTTTTTCATCTTCACTTAAATTTGCTGCTTTTGCTTCTTTATCTTTTTTAAGAACATCTAAAGAATTCTTTTTAGCAACTTGTTTTTTCTTTAATTCTTCTACTTCTTTTTTACTTTCTTCTAGCGATACTTTTGAAGCTTCAATTTCGTTTTTAGCAGCTTCAACACTTTCAATTAATTTAGTATCATAATCTGCAAGTTCTTCTACTAGATAGTAATTAGAAATAAAATCTACAACATTTTCAGAACCAAGTAAAACATCTAAATATGAAGAATCTCCAGCTTTATACATAGCAACTAATCTTCTATTTAATAAATCTTGATTTTCTTCTAATTCTTTTTCGCTTTCTTCTATTTGTTTTTCTGCATCTTTAATAGAATCTGTAATTTCTTCGATTTGATCATCTAAATCATCAATTTCATTTTCATATTCTGAAATTTGATTAATTAAACTATCTATCTCTTCCATTGTTCCAGAAAGTTCTTCTTGGATTCCATCTAATTGTTCTTTCGTATCTGATATCTCGTCTTTTACTTCATCTCTTTGTGCCTCTAAACTATTTACTGTCGCTGCAAATATAACATTTGCACTAACCATAAAAATTAATACTAATACTACTAAAATGCTCAGCGTAATTTTTACTACATTTTTCATCTTCATTGTACTTTCTCCTTATCTTGAAAAAGATTAAATTTCATTTGTTAATTACTTGAAACATAATTTAATGGATTTTTGTATTCTCCATTTACTCGTATTTCAAAATGTGCGTGTGGTCCTGTTGCATACCCTGTATGTCCTACTTTTAAAACTGTTTGTCCTTGTTTTACTGTATCTCCTACGGAAACTTCTATTGACGAACCATGTGCATATAAAGTAACAACTCCGCCTCCATGATCTATCATTACCATATTTCCATAAGCACTATTATAATATGCTTGTACAACTACACCATCAGCAGCTGCTATAAAATTAGTTCCTTCCGGAGCACTTATATCAACTCCTGTGTGTAATTTATAAACTCCTGTAATTGGATGAACTCTCATTCCAAAATTTGATGTTATTCTTGAATAACCCGGAACAGGCCATCTCATATCCCCTCCTATATAGTCAGGGCTTATACTTTCTAAAGAAACTGCTGCGATTTCTGATTCAATTTGTTTTAAAGCTTTTTGAAACTCTGTAATTTCATCTTGCAATTCTTTTTCTTCTTTAGATAATTTTTTTACATAACTATTTTTTACTACACTCATATTAGAAAGAGAAACTCTCTTTTTTTCTGCTGATTCTCTTGCTTCACTTAACTCTTCTTTCTGATTTTGTAAAGTAATCTCTCTTTCTTCAAGTTCAACCTTTTTTTCAGAAACAGTATCTAATAGTCTTGTATCTGCATCAACAACTTTTTCAATAAAATAATAATTTGATATAAAATCAGAAATTGAAGTAGAATTTAAAAGAACATCTAAATATTTTGTGTTACCAGCTTTATACATTGCAATTAGTCTTTTATCTAATAGAGCTTTATTTTCTGTATATTCATCTGTAAGTACTTCTAGTTTACTACTATTTTCTTCAATACTACTAGATAAAGATGTTGTCTTTTCATCTAAAGCATTTATTTCCATTTCTAATGTTATTATATCATCATTTAAGTTTGCTATTTCAACTTGCAAATCAGAAAGTTCGCCTTTAACAAGTTCAAGTTCAATTTCTGAAGATTCTTCTTTTGTCTCCATTTCAGATTGCTCTTGTCTTAGCTCATTTAGTGATTCTGCAAAAGTGAAACAAGATAAGGAAAATATCAGTATAGTAAATAAGACTACAGAAAAACTTATTTTTAATAATCTATTTTCCGTCACTTGTCCTCCAATCTATTTAATAAATTAATTTAAAAGCATTTTATACTTCTAAGTATTTTCTCATAGAAATTGCACTTCCTATTACACCAATACCAACACCTAAAATCATATATACTATAAATATCATAGTAATCATACTATTAAATGGTAATAATGACAATCCTGAAGTTACACTTCCTAGCATTGTATTTATTCCTGGAATTATTAATTGATATATACCTGCCATCAATAATAATGTTAGTAATCCAGAAATAATTCCAATTAAAATACCTTCAACAATAAATGGCCACCTAATAAATGAATTTGTAGCACCTACATATTTCATAATTGAAATTTCTTTTCTTCTTGCATGTACTGTAAGTTTTATTGTATTTGAAATTATAAAAGTAGATATTGCTATAAGAAGCACTAATATAATACCAGTAACTAATCTAATAAAGTTTGCAATTTTAATTAATGCATTTATTGTATTATCACTACTTGTTATATCATCATTTCCTATAACTTGTTCTCCACCAATTCTTATATCTAATATTTTTTGTTGAATTTCTGCACTCTTTGTTAAATCATCTAATCTAACAAGAACTGATGCTGGGAAAATATTATTTTTTTCATAATCTTCTATCAAATCTGGATGTTTTTCAAGTTTACTTTTCATAGAATCCAAAGCTTCTTGTTTAGTAACTATTGTAGCTTCTGCTACACCATCCATATTTGCTATTTGTCTTCTTATCTCTTCCATCTCTTCGTTTGTCGCATCATTTTCAAAAAAAGCTTGAATAGCTTGCTCTTCTTGAACTTGATCCATTAAATGATTTATATTTTCACCTATAACAAAAAACAAACCAAACATAAACATTGTACAAATCATTATTGCTAAAGCAGCAATAGTTGATTTTTTATTTTTTAAAAAATTTCTAATACCTTCTCCAATTAGGTATGTAAGAACATTATACCTCACTATAACCACCCTTTTTATCATCTCTTATGATATTACCTTTATCTATTTGTATAACTCTCTTTTTCATTGCATCTACTATATCTTTAGCATGAGTTGCAACAACTACTGTTGTTCCTCTCATATTTATATCGTTTAGCAAATTCATAATATCCCAAGCAGTCTCTGGATCTAAGTTTCCAGTAGGCTCATCAGCAATAATCATAGATGGATTATTAACTAATGCACGGGCTAAAGCAACTCTTTGTTGCTCACCACCAGAAAGTTCATTTGGGTACATTTTTGCTTTTGCACTAAGTCCAACTAAAGACAAAACCATTGGTACTTGTCTTCTTATATGTCTTGGTGTAGCTTTAACAATATACATAGCAAAAGCTACATTTTCATATACAGTCTTATCAGGTAAAAGTCTAAAATCTTGAAAAACAACTCCCATACTTCTTCTTAAAAATGGAACTCTTTTTTGTTTTAAAAATGTTATATCTCTACCATTAATAATAATATTTCCTCTTGTAGCTTCTTCTTCTTTTAATATTAGTTTTATTAATGTTGATTTACCTGAACCTGATTGTCCAACTAAAAAAACAAATTCTCCTTTTTCTATCTTAAAGTTAGCATTATGAACAGCTTCTGTACCTGTTTCATATACTTTACTTACATTTTTAAACTCTATCATTTAAACACTCCTCTTGAAAAACAATTTCCGAGTAATTTTGACTTCTTCTCTATCTACATTATAATACCAATAATAATTTATAAATGCAATAGAAATTTTTGAAAAAAATCCTCTATAAAAGCATAGTTGATTTTAATTTAAAAATCGTTTATAATCATTATGTAAACAATGTGTTTGTCACCAACGAAAGGAGTTTTTTTATGGTGAAAAAGATGGTAAACAGGCGGTTTTATTTTAGCGGTGTAGAATACACTGTGGAGATACCTGTACCGGATTTAGAAAAAGATCCGGACTCAGGAAGGGGACTTGGCGATTCTTATGCGGAAAAAAATGAAAATCTTGATAAGTTTTTGACTGAAATTATGTTTCCGCAATACACACGTGCTATAAAAGATGCACTAATCGCTTATAAAAATTCGAAACTTCCCGAAAAGTTTCTTTACGGCCAGCGTATTAGAATCACACCATTTCCGATGGTTACTGATGATGTTCGTGGCTACTATGATAGTTTTGAAGACATAATATGTCTTGATAGTGATTCCTTATCACTCGGTTTTTTTAGTGGATGTGGAAATTTCCTTTACGGACACGAGGCTGGACATAGAATTATCGCCTTCAAAAAAGGTTACAAAAAAGAAGCTCTTTTAGAAGTAAGCAACATGCTTTCTATTTCAAATGAAATTATCACTACTGAACTTCTTTGTGATGCCTTTGGATATCTGATAAGCAGTGGAAGTAAAACTCGATTTGACATTCTTCCCAAAGATCTCTCTGAAAAAAAAGAGGGCTTAGCACAAATAGCTCTCAAACTTGCCTGGAGATGTTAATCTAACGTTTACTAGCTATCTTTAGCTAAAAAAAGGGGCTCTTGCAAAGTTATATTTTCTAAAACTTGCAAAAAGCCCCCTTTTTTATTTTTTAACACAATTTATTATTGAATCTTTATCAATATTATATTTTTTCATTAGCTCTTCAGCTTTTCCAGATTCACCAAATGTATCTTTTATTCCCATTCTAATTAATTTTGCTGGATACTTATCTGTTAAGACTTCAGATATAGCACTTCCAAGTCCACCAATAATATTATGATCTTCTACTGAAATTAATTTCTTAGTTTCTTTTGCACATTTTATTATGATTTCTTCATCTATTGGTTTTATTGTAAATATATCTACTACTCTTACATTTATTCCTTCTTTTTCAAGTTCTTCTTTTGCTTTTAAAGCTTCTGATGTACATATTCCAGTAGCAAATATAGTAGCATCTTTTCCATCTCCTATTTGAATTGCTTTTCCAAAGTTAAATTCTTGATTTTCATCATATATTTTAGGAGATTTTGCTCTACATGTTCTTATATATTGTGGTCCTTTCATTTTAGTCATTTCATTTACAATCCATTTTGTTTGAGTATCATCTGAAGGACTAAATACCACCATATTAGGAAGACCTCTCATTAAATTTATATCTTCAAGCATTTGATGAGTTCCTCCATCTTCTCCTACGGTAATTCCTGCATGACTTCCACAAATTTTTACATTTAATTTTGGATAACAAACACTATTTCTTACTTGATCATATGCTCTACCTGTAGAAAATACTGCAAAAGAACAAGCAAATGGGATTTTACCACATGTTGAAAGTCCTGCTGCAGTTGCAATCATATCTTGTTCTGCTATTCCTATATCAAAAAATCTATCCGGAAATTCTTTTGAAAATATTCCGCTTTTTGTTGCACCTGCCAAATCTGCATCTAAAACTACTACATTTTCATTATCTTTTCCAATCTCTGCTAATGCTTCTCCAAAACTTTCTCTTGTAGCTTTTTTATTTTCTATATCCAAAATAAATCCCTCCTTATTCTTTATGCTAATCATTATTCTTAAGTTAGTTAAATTCCTTTACTTTCTACCCATGTTACGATATTTTCTGGAACATTTAAATTTCCATCTCCAGATCCCATATCAATTCCTTCTCTTAAAGTTCCATGATATCCAGATCCTCCTGAAATACATTTATCATATTCTTTAGTTAGATTTACTAAATCCTCTGTTTGCTTCTTGCTAAATGTTGGATAATAACATTCCATTCCATCAATATTAGTAAATTTAAATAAGTTCTTAGCAAAATCCAAATGTTTATTATCATCAATATCATATTGATATAAATGTGCAAGAAATACTTTACCACCACATTTATGAACTTCATTTATAATATTTCCTATACTGTACATATCTTTTGATTCATTAATATAAAATGGACTTTTTCTATTTCTCTGAGTTAATTTAAAGAATTTCTCTTTTTTCTCTTTTAATTCTGGAAGAATTTCAAAATTTTCTTTATGCTTAATTAATTCATCATAAAAAGCTTGTGCCGCATAAGTTTTAATATCAATATCTTCGCTAAATTTTAATCCTAGTTTTTTACCTACTTTCATAAAATTATCTAAATAATCATATTGTGCAAGCCTAATTCTCTTTGAATCAACTATAGGTGAACCTTTTAGTTTTTCAGGGTCAAAATCATATGCTAAGACATCTATAACAACACCATCAAACATAGTCTTTATTTCTGTTCCTGTAATTATTTTTCCAGAATATAAATTTCTAACTTCATCATCTTTTATTTCATTATATATTTCTATATTTTCATTATCAGTAATAGAAATAACTTTTAATTTTTTGTTCTCTGCTTTTTTTAGTATGTCTTCTAGCGAATCTGTTCCACTTGAGTTTCGTGTATGAATATGTAGATCTACCATACTAATCCCCCATTTCTTCTAACCCCTTCATTGCTAATTTGTATTCTTCTTCTTTTGGAGCTTTACCGTGCCATTCGACACTGTTTTCCATAAATTTTACTCCTTTTCCTTTAATAGTCTTTGCTAAAACTACTGAAGGTTTACCTTTTGTTTGTCTAACTTTTTGAAAAGTCATTATAAGTTCATCAATATTATGTCCATCAACCTCAAATACTTCAAATCCAAAAGCTTCAAACTTGTCTTTTAATGGATATACACTTTTCTTTACTTTAGTAACTTCTCCGTCTATTTGAAGATTATTATTATCTACTATCACACATAAATTATCTAAATTATATTTTGATGATGTCATGCAAGCTTCCCAAATTTGTCCTTCTTCTATTTCCCCATCACCAACTATGCAATATACTCTATATCCCTTAGAATCCATTTTAGACGCTAGTGCCATACCATTTGCTACAGAAAGACCTTGTCCTAGTGATCCTGATGACATATCTACTCCTGGTACTTTGTTCATATCAGGATGACCTTGCAAAGAACTTCCTAGTTTTCTGAAGCTTTTTAATTCTTCTTTTGGAAAATAGCCTCGTTCAGCCAAAACAGCATACAAAGCAGCTGATGCATGTCCTTTTGATAATACTAATCTATCTCTATTTAAATCATCCTTTTTTTCAGGGTCTATATTCATTTGATTGAAATACAAAACTGTTAAAATATCAACAACAGATAGAGCTCCCCCTGGATGTCCTGACCCTGCCAAATACACTTCTTCAATAATGCTTTTTCTTGCTTCATTTGCATGCGATTTAAGCTCTTTTATGTCTTCGTCAGTAATCTTCATAACATCACCTCTCTTTTTTCATTTATCTCACCTTATTTATATCATATTTTTAAGTTATTTTCTACCTTTTTTGAAAAAACAATTCATTAAAAATATAAAATTAATCATCATGTGGGTTTATAGAAAAAATCTCTCTTTCTTCAACTACAATATTATAATTATTCCTTAAAAAATCTGCTATATTTTCTAGTCTTTCGATAATCATCAAATCAGCATTTTTATTTTGATTATATTCATTCTTAATATCAATTAATAAATTTTCTATTCTATCTATACTTTGCTTAATATCTATTATTTTTTCATTTATGCTTTTATAATTTTTATTTTTCAAATTATATTTAATCTTTTTATTTTTCTTATAATTAAAATCTCTTTTTTTAACTTTCTCTTTACTATACATTTTTCCTCTCTTTCTGTTGAAACTCCTAATAAAAATAAAATGTTAAGTATTTAACTCTAGCATTAAACTACAAAAAAATATGAAGTAAATATATATTTACTTCATATTTTAGTCAATTAAATTCATATTACAAAATCTTATTTTTTTCTGCATTTTTAGCATATTTCTTTAATTTTTCATATACTAGATAATTTATTGTACCTGCTGGGAATTTACCATTTTTATCTTTTCTTCCTGCTGGAACTCCTGTTAAAATCTCAATTCCTTGTTCAATATTTTCTATTGCGTAAATATGGAATTTACCTTCTTTTACAGATTCTATCACTTCATCATCTAAATGAAGATTTCTAATATTTTGAACTGGGATAATTACACCTTGCTCTCCTGTTAATCCTCTCATTTTGCAAACTTGATAAAATCCTTCTATCTTCTCATTTACTCCACCTATTGGTTGAATTTCACCTTTTTGATTTATTGAACCTGTAACTGCTATAGACTGGTTAATTGGAATCTCAGCTAAACTTGATAAAATTGCATAAGCTTCTGTACTTGAAGCACTATCACCATCTACTCCACCATATAATTGTTCAAAACAAATACTAGCAGTTAAAGAAAGTGGCATATCTTGTGCAAATAATTCCCCTAGATATCCTGTTAATATTAAAATACCTTTTGAATGAGTAGAACCAGAAAGTTTAACTTCTCTTTCTATATTAATTATTCCTTCTCTTCCCATATATGTGCTAGCTGTAATCTTTGAAGGCTTTCCAAAAGAATAATCTCCTATTGTAATTACTGTAAGTCCATTTATTTGACCTACCTTATATCCTTCTGTATCTATTAATAAAGCTCCTTCTTCAATCATCTGGATATATTTAGTATCATATTTTTTGATTCTTTCTACTCTTTCTTTCAAAGCTTTTTCAACAAATTCTTTAGTAACAATTTTAGATTTAGCAAGTCTTGCCCATGTAGATGCTTCACCTACTATTTGTCCTATCTCACTAAATTGTGTAGAAATTTTCTGTTTATCTCCAGAAATTTTTGATGTAAATTCAACTATTTTTGCCATAGCCTCTTTATCTACATCTAACAAACCTTCTTGGTTTGTAAAACTTTTAACAAATTTAATTAATTTTTGTATATTTTCTTTATTTTTTGGTGCATCTTCTTCAAATTCAACTTTAATTTTAAATAATTTTCTAAAATCATCATCCATTGATAAAAGTGTATGATAAATTTCAGAATTTCCTATTATCAATACTTTTACATCTAATGGAATTGGTTCTGGTTTTAATGAAATAAGCATCATAGAAGAACGTTGTTCCATGTTATTGTCTATACTTATTTCTTTTACTGTTAAAACTTTTTTTAATGTTTCATAACATACTGGATTTGAAAGTAAATCTTTTGCTTGGAAAATTATATATCCACCATTTGCTTTTTGTAATAATCCAGGTTTAAGCATAGTAAAATCTGTTTTCAAAGAACCATATTGATTTTCATATTCAAGTCTTCCAAAAATATTTTGAAAAGTGTAATTAGAGTCCATTATTACAGGAGCTCCTGTAAGCATACTATTATCAACAAATAAATTTACTCTGTAGTTTAGCCATGGCTCATTTTTCTGTTGTCTCATCATCATTGCTTGTGGATTTTGTTTTTCATCTTCATCTACTAAAAAACAATTAATATTCTTTAAAATGTCTTTTTTAACATTATCTAAAAATTGAGTAATTTTTTTGTTTCTCTTATATATTGCTTTAACATTATTTACATGAATATTTATAGTCATAAGTGCAACATTTGATTGCCACTCATCTATTTTTTTATCTGACTTTTTCTCTGCAAGTTTAATTTCAGATAAGGCAGAAAATATAAGCTCTTGCACTAAATTTGATTTATCTTCAAATTGTTGTTTAATACTTGCTGGCAATTTATCATACTCTTCTTCATCAATCGCCTTTCCATCAATTACAGGCATCATATAAATACCATTTTGAGCAGATTTTACTTGAAATCCTTCTTTCATTGTTCTCTCATTTAATCTTTCAAGTATTTCAAGTCTCTTTTCCTCATATTCTTGTTTTATTAGTTTTTTCTCTTTTTCAAAATCATCATTATTAAATGTTTTCTTTATGTCTTTTTTTATATCTTTAATAAATGAATCCATTGCTTCTTTAAAAGCTTTTCCCTGTCCTGCAGGAAGAGATATTGCAATTGGTTCATTTGGATCATCAAAATTATATATATAGCACCAATCATTTGGGACTTTTTCTTTTGCAGCTTTTGTATATAAAAAATTTTTAGTATACATAGTCTTTCCTACACCAGTTGGACCCTCTAAGTACATATTGTACCCTTTAACATCAACATTTACCCCAAATTCTAGTGCTTTTATTCCTCTATCTTGACCGTATATTAAATTTTTAGTATCTTCAATTTCAGCTGTAGTCTCAAAATTAAACATATTTGGATTACAAACATCTTTTAAATCTTTGTAACTTAATTCATTATATTTTTTCATTAGTACCTAAATCCTCCATCTATTTATATGTTGATTTTATATCATAAAAAAACTTTATGCAATAAAATATTACATAAAATTTCTTAGTAATTTATTCCAATTTATTTTTTTATAGAAAATCAAAAATAGAAACAAAAACAAAAATAAAATTTAAATTAATTTTTTATTCATAATTAGTGCATCATCTTCATTGTTATAATATTTCTTTCTTATTCCAACTTTTATAAAATTATATTTCTCATATAATTTTATTGCAGGAATATTATTTATATTTACTTCTAAAGTAAGTTCTTCTTTATTTTTTTCTTTTGCAATTTCAATTAATTTTTCAAGTAATATGCTTCCAATATTATTTTTTCGTAAATCCTTCTTTACAAATATATTATTAATATGTATTTCATATGGTGGTTCCCATAAAGATGCAAATCCAACAATGTCTTCTTCATTTTTTGCAATAATACATGTTGTAAGTTCATTTTCAAACTCTGATTTTAATAAATCAAATTTCCAAAACTCATCAAATTCAGATAAATGATTTTTAAAATAATCTAAATCTTCTTTTTTCATTAAATAACATTTAATATTATTTAGCATTTTTCATCCTTTCTGCTTGAGATTTTCTAAGGTATAGTGGATTTATTGTATCAGCATCTTTTATATCTTCATTTTTTAGAAATTTTCTATATCCACATTTTCCAAGTGATACTGCATTTTGTTTGTTTAATGTGTCATCTATAAACTTAATATCTTTTCCTCTTAATTTTTCTAAGATTAGATCTTTATGAAGCATTGCTCCATCTCCGACAAAAATAATCTTTTCACTACATAGATTTAATATTTTATCTAAAATTACATTTATATCATCTGCTAAGTATTCACATTTTTTTTCATGATTAAAATCAAATATACCAGCATATACCTGATTATTTCTTGCATCAATCATAGAAATAATATCTTCTTTATCCACACTTTCCACATTATAAGATAAACTTTCAAGTGATGTCACACTTACTATTTTTATATGTTTTATTTCTGCAATCGCTTTTATACTAGCAATACCTATCCTAATTCCTGTAAAAGAACCAGGTCCTACACAACATACAATAAGATCAATATCATCTAATGATATATTTGTTTCTTTTAAAGTTTCATCTAATAAACTCATAAAATTTTCAGAATGAGTTTTACCATTATCTAATATTTTTTGATTAATTAATTCTTCATCTTCAAGAAGTGCTACTGCACATACAGAACTTGATGTATCTACTGATAATATTTTCATTTTTATCTCCTATTATAACTTAATAAATTCCATATTATTTTACACCAAAGCCTTTTAAATGTAAATAAATTGTTTGAAAGTTAACATAAATTATGCTATAATATTTTTTATCAAATTTAAGAAGGAGGAAAGATCATATATCTTACATGTGATCATTTGAAGTCATGAAAGAAAATATCTTTGGGAAAGTTCCTGAAAGCACAAAACTTACGTACGCAGGAAAGCAAAACACATCTGAGGA
Organism: uncultured Clostridia bacterium; assembly: GCA_944386155.1. Taxonomy (GTDB): domain Bacteria; phylum Bacillota; class Clostridia; order TANB77; family CAG-508; genus UMGS1994. The sequence goes on from CALWZY010000020.1 coordinate 20,098, forward strand.
CCTATATCTTTTTCATGTACCACCAATTCCCACGGTATGTCATGCTAAAGTATTACTTAAGGAAAGTATCTGCCGCGTGCGGTATAGTCTCTTAGCACATGACAGATACCTTACTATGGAAGAGCTTAGCTATGCAAAAGAACATCTTTTTGAAGATGATGAGGCTTTAATCTATCTCTTTAATCAAAATGTTCCTATGCCCGGCTTAGTTCCTGACCAATGCGTTATTCCTTTCATGGGAAAGACTAGACCTGAAGTAACAGCATTTGTTGCACCATCAAAAAGTGTTCCATGCATATCTGATATCATAAGCAGATTCGACTTCTGTTTAGGTAAGAAAGTCTTTCAAAAAAAGATCAACGGTAGAAATGCCGTTATAATCAAGACAGACAGTTCAATTACTTACAAAGAACTTCATCAGATTTCAAAAGAATACTTCGAAAGTGCAGTTATGTTTCATTCAAAGGTATCTGACATATTGTCACAGGACAACGCCTACATTCTGTGGGAAACTAAAAGTTTCCCTGAACTTCAAAAGTACCTCGAAAACTAGCGTCTTACGCAAAAAAGAGCCCATAGCTTTGGCTATGGGCTCTTAATCTTAATTAAAATACTCAATTTCTATTTCTCTTTTATTTTCTTCATCTAAATTTCTTTTAAAAGTAACTGTTATATGCTTTTTAGGAAGAATATTCTCTATTATTTCTCCCCACTCTATTAGGCAAATTCCTTTTTCAAAATACTCTTCTCCTCCTATTGCATAAAACTCATCTGAATCTTCTAATCTATATACATCAAAATGATAAATATTTATATCATCTTTTTTATATTCATTGACAATAGTAAAAGTTGGACTAGATATTTCATTTTCCAATCCAAAATTAGATAAAACTCCTTCAACAAATTTAGTTTTCCCAGATCCTAAATCTCCAGTTAATACTATTACGTCTCCTACTTTTAGTTTTTTAGCAAATTCTTTTGCAAATTTCTTTGTCTCTTCTTCACTATTAGTTATATATTTTTCCATAATTTATTTTCCTTTATTTTTATATTTAATATCTTTGTATTTTAATAATAAAATATAGATATATTTTACCTCAAGTTTTAGTATTTGTAAATATTGCAGACTTTTATAGCTTTTCAAAAAATTATATAAAAAATTTAAGGTTATGTATTGACAAACAAAACTTTTTAATTTATAATCTATACTTGTCAGGAGCAATGCAGGTGTAGTTCAATGGTAGAATTCCAGCCTTCCAAGCTGGCTATGCGGGTTCGATTCCCGCTACCTGCTCCAATTTTTTTATTATTTTAAATCCATATTTGTTTAAAGCCACGCAGGTGTAGTTCAATGGTAGAATTCCAGCCTTCCAAGCTGGCTATGCGGGTTCGATTCCCGCTACCTGCTCCAAACTCTCAAAATTGTTTGAGAGTTTTTTATTTTTCAAAAGTTGTATGTATACCAAAAATGTATTATAATATTAATATAGTCATGCGGGTATAATTTAATGGTAGAATGTCATGCTTCCGACCTGATAGTGAGGGTTCGATTCCCTCTACCCGCTCCAAAAATTACTCCCACGAAATTCTAAAATTATTTAAAATAAGTAATTCTAGAACTTTGTGGGAGTATTATAATAAT
>CALWZY010000021.1 GCA_944386155.1 uncultured Clostridia bacterium
TTCGTTTTCCATTTCTTCATCTGGTATTTCTTCTTGATTTACTTTGTTTTCTTTATCTTTTTCTGACATATCATCACCCCCATTTCTTATAAAATATTATTTTAGCTCTTTGGTATAAATTTAAATTCATCTTCTGTTTCTGATTCTTCATTTAACATATACATATCTAATTCAATCTTTTGTCCATTTGAATATGTATATACTAAAGTAGCTTTTGTATAATTTCCGTCTGTTTTGAAAGAATCTTCTAATAATTCATAAGAAATATAATCTGAGATATTACAATTTATTTTTCCAACTTCTCCAACTAGTTTCTCGAAATCTTTTACGTTTGTTATTCCATATCTATTTTTAATAGATGCTTGATATTTTTTATAATATTCTTCTACATTTGTACTTTTTTCTATTACATCTTTATAGATTATAGGAAAATATTGATCTACTAGTGTTTTTATTTTTTCTGCAATTTCTGTTTTTGGAATATATCCCTTATAATTTTGATATAAAGCTTGTACGTTTTTTAATCCTTCTACTTTCTTGCCATCACTAGTCATTTCAACTTCATTTTGAACATTATTATTTCCAGCAAGTTTTTCTTCTTTATTCTTTTTGTTAATCAAATTTATAAGAGTAATCATTGCTATAATATTTAAAATTATTAAAATAATAAGTACAATTCTTACTTTTTTACTATCCATATCAATCTTCTCCTTAAAATCTCTTTATACAAATTTCTCTAGTATAAAACTATACTAGAGGAATTGTCAAACTATATAATTTAATCGCATTTTCTTTCTCTTTTTCAGCATCTTCTTCATTTCCTGTATAAGATTGTAATATTCTAATTTTATTAAAGATTAATGCTTGTGCTTCTTGCTTACTTTCTATATATTTATCAAAATTAAGTGTATATTCTTGAGTCTCTCCAGGTGCAAGTACAATTTCTGTACTTAAATTAGTCATTGGTCTTTTATCATTTCCAACATCTAAGATAACTTCATTTCCTTCATATACACTAGAGATAACCATAGTATAATCTGTTTTATTAGTTATCTTTACAAGATATTCTTCATGGTCACAAAATACTGCTTTTGATAATATTCTTATTTTAGAATAATCATCTTCTACAACTCTTTTTAAATCAACTACATCTATAAAATCTCCTATATTTAGCTTATATTCGTCTCCTTCCTTAACCATTAAAAGTTTTTCATCGAAAGTCGCAAACTCTTCTCCTGTAAGTCCTGTAGCCAAATAATCATTAAATATTTCTAGAAGATATATATGTTTATCATCATAATTTGAATAGCTTTGTAAACTATATCTCTTTTTTTGTGTAAAAATAGATTTTATATATTCTTCAAATTTCTTTATATCTCCTTTAAAAGCTTTATTTTTACAATTCTCTGAAAGCATATTATATGCATTTTCATACTCTCCGTTATTACAATAATTCATATATTTATCTACAACATCTGTTATTAAAGAATGATCTTTTTCTGGTACAGTTTTTGAATCTACTATTGATACAGCTGGCTCAAAAGTACTAGATAATGTTTTTTCTTCTTTTCTTAAACTTAGTATGAAATTAATAGCAAAAATTAATAACCAAACTAAGAAAATTATAATTATAGTTCTCTTATGATCTTTGAAGAAATTTCTTATTTTTAATCTTAGTTTTAAAAACATATACTCTTCCTCCTATCTAATACTAAATGATAACTCGTAATCATCAAAGTTTTTTTCCAAAATTACTATATTCATATTACCAGAATCATCTTCTTTTTCTTCTTCTGTCATATTTTCTTCAAGTTTATCTACATACTCATTTCCTAAAACATCATATACATCAACCCATAAAATATATAAATTTCCTGTCTTCTCATTTCCTTGTCTTTCTATGTTTTTAAAATTTATTGTTAATTCTCCTGTACCAATTCTTTCTTTTACATATTGTTCAAACTCGTTTTGAGTAGGGAAGAAGTTCTTTTTAAAGTCTTCATTTAATTTTCCATATGCTTCTGCAAATTCTTCATTATCTAAATTATCTATAAATTCTATTGCATATCTTCTCATTCTATCTTGTTCTGGCATATCTAGACCTTCTTCATATGTAATATCTTCCACAACTGTATTGTATGATGTTTGTGCAATATTTATCTTTGTATCTTGAGATTGATTACTATCATTATCAGAAAGATATTTAATCAATATTATCAAATTTACTGTCATAAGCAATATTACAATAAACAATATTATTAAATTAGTTTTATATTCTTCTAAACTATTCTTTCTTCTTTTTCTCATAACTTCTCCTATAACTTATATTTTAAGGGTTAGGACCTTCATCAAAAGAATCATCTTGTATTCTTGTTAATACCTCTTCTATTGCGTCATTTGTATCTGAAATTCCATATTTATTATATGTACCTGCTAAAGTTTGAGCTCTTATTGCTAAATCTCTTTCTTGTATTGCTTTTGCAAAATTATATGCTGCTTGCTCTTCAGGTGTTCCTTGTGGCATTGTGCTTAAATCTTGTGTTCTAAATCTATCCATATCAGCTGCTAAATTATTTACATCAGTTGTATTATTTAAATCATATCCTTTTTCTCTAACATAATTCTGTAATAATAATTGAACTGTTCTTTCCATAGAATCCGTATTTTTTTGTAATAATTGTTCAACTTCATTTTTAAGGTTATTAAACTGTGTTTGATCTGTTTTGAAGTTTTGAAATTGAGATTGTTTAGCATATTGTTCAAGTGATTGTTTGAAATTATTTTCACTAGTTTGTACATCTTCTGGAATTGCTCTACCAGCAGCTCTTGCTGCTCTAATATCTGAAATTGTACTATAAGTTGCAATACCTCTATTTAATGCTGTATCTGTATTTCTTTCAGCTCCTTCACTAAATGCTGTCATAGCAATCGCTGCTCCTAAAGCTGGATTTGACAATTTCTTTGTTGTATCTGCAACATGTGCTGTTGCTTTTGCAAGAATATTATTACTTGTTTTTCCTTTTTCAATAAGATTATTGATTTTTTCAGGAGCTTGCCTTACTTGTTTTATACCTGGTGCATTTGATACTCTTGTACCGATTGAGTTTAATGTCTTATTGTTTTGAACTACTTTACTTAAGTTTCTACTAACAGGTCCATTTCCACTTGTTGCTCCAGCTGCTTTTTTAGCAACATCACTCATAGTCTTAATAGCAGCAAGTGATGCAACTGTATCTGCCATTGTATTTGATTGTTTGAATCCAAAGATTTCTTTTACAATTTGTTCTGCTTCTTTAATAAATAGCATACACATAATTGCAAGTATCATTCCTGAAATTGAGCTCCATCCACTGTTTGCAATTAATGAAACTACTGCACTTGCAAAAACAAGATATATTAAACAATGGAATGGTTGAATTAATACATTTAATAAAAACTCTCTAAGCCATGAATTTAATGCTTGTGCTTTTCCATCTCCAACTTTATCTATTGAATATGTTATAGTAATTATTGGAGCAATCATTATTAAAAATCCTACAACTAGCATACGCTTAATATAAGAAAATAAAAACGCTGCTGTTATACCTACTAATATTGCATAACATATTGTTGCTGCCCAAGTTACTGATGCCCCACCAATAAAGCTTCTTCCTATTAAACTTGACGCTAATGCCTCATACGATCCAATTGCTTGATCATAATTTGACATATTTTCCATAATGCCTTTAAATAGTTCAACTAATCCGTTATTTACATTTAAAACTAATATTATTATATAGTGTAATAAAAATACTAATGCGAAACTAACAAGCCAATCTGTTATCATCTTTTTATATTTAGCTTGATCAGATGCAACTGTTGAAATAGCCATTCTAATACCAATGTATAATAAAACAACTAATAAAGCACTTATAGCAAATATTCTTAATGTGTAATACCATGCTGCAACATTTTGTCTAATAACTTTTAAAGATGGTCCACAATTAAAATCGAAAAAGTTAATATTTGTTAAAGCTACTCTATTGAAGAAAATATCGTCTGGTGTTAGGAAACCGTATCAGTCCTGCGTCACTGTCTGCATATGCAATCGCTGTTAAAACACCTTGAACTGCTGCCATTATTCCTATTACAATAACCCTTAAGAAAATTGTTAATACACCAACAATCCCATCAACTACTCCAAGCCCAACTCCTGCAATAGTATTAATTATATTAGTCGTACCCTCATCTGTCATTGAATTAGATGTGCTTGATGCATATACGTTAGCCGATGAAAAATTAAACAATATTGTAAAAATTAATATACAGGGCAATATTTTATTCCATATTTTCTTCATCTTTCTTCTCCGTTCTTTTTAATTTTATTTATATTTAAATTTAAATGTTTCTGACATAGCTTTTTGAGAAGCTCTACCTTTCATTCCGAATAGGTTTCTAAACATCTTTTCTGATCTAGATAGCATCGCAAAGAATAATACTGCTAAAAATGGTGCTACTTCAAAAATTTCATATGCTGTATTTATAAATACTAAATATAATCCAGCATGTAGTGGTTGGGTAAAGCAAAACATTAAAAATTCTTTCATCCATGTTTCAAACGCCTGTGCTTTTCCGTCACCTGCTTTATCTATCGAATATGTAATAGTTATTATTGGTGAAACGACTATTAAAAATCCAATCATCAATAACCTTTTCATATACATTAAGAAAAATTTTATTTCATAAAATACCATTACTAAATACATTAATATGACACCAACATAACTCCAACCAGTTGTTGATCCCATCATATTAAATAATTGAAAAATTAAGCTTTGTTCAAATACTTTTACATCCAAAGATCCAAATAAAGCAACTATTGCTTCACATATTGTTAGAACAATTGTTATAAAATAATGCAAAATAAATAGTAGTGCAAAACTAAAGAACCAATCAACAAACATTTTCTTATATTTTGCTTTATCATCAGCAATCGTTGAAAAAGCCATTCTCATACCAATATATAATAATACTAATAAGCTAATAACTACTGCAATTATTCTAACTGTATAGTACCAAGTAAATACACTTGTTTTTATCGTTTTAGAAACTGAACTACCATTATCTTCGATAACATAATTAGCATCTAGTAATTTTACTTCATTAAATACCGTCGCTTCTATGGTATAAAACTGGAATTCACCTTGCTCTGCCGACGTTATAATTGATATTAAAATGTGTGCTATCATAAAAGGTAGTGCAATTATTACTCCTACAGCAGACGCAGCTGCTGCTCCAAAAGAAAATGTTGTTGAAACTCTTTTTGTGATACTTACATCATCTCTACCACTTACAGTAGTTGTTGCTTCTTCAGACATCTGATTGTAATCTTCTTCACCATAAGCTGATTCTATAGCTTCAGCATCAACTCTTTCTTCATCATCATCGTCATCATCATCTGCATATATGTAATTAGGCAATATTGCTGTTAGTAACAGTGCTACCATTACTAGCATAGTAATAAATTTTTTCTTCATATACTAGATTTCCTTTTAATTTTCTGCTTTTAGTTTAGCTAATTTATTCATATTTGTTTCAACGAATTCAAATTCTTTCTTAGTTGGTTGAATTGCAATAATTGCAGTATCTTCACCAACTTTTAGTAAACCTTCACCTCTTTGACATGTTGTTAAGAAATGAGCTTCACCATCACTTAATTTAAATACTTCTTTTAAATATTGAATTTCTGATTTATCTTGTGCTAAGAATAGTTTTGTATCAGAAGATGTAAGTACTGCTTGTACTTCAGGTTTTTCATAGAAATCTTGGAATTTCTGTGACATAACTGCTAGAGAAACATTTCTTTTTCTAGCACGTCTTGCCATCTTATTTAAGAAGTCTACAGCTTCTGGATAAGGTAAAAGCATCCATGCTTCATCAACTAAAACTCTCTTCTTAACAGCTTTTGCTTTATCTTCACTATTTTTCTTTACATATTTCTCCCAAATCCATGAAAGCAAGATTTGTTGTGCAAGTGGTCTTGCAAAATTCTCTTCTAGTTGAGAAATATCTAAGTTTATAAATGGCATTCCGTCTAACAATTCAAATGTTGATTGTCCATCAAAATATGCCATTTGTCCATTAAATGATTTTACATATTGTCTCATAACTTTAATCAAATAGCTGTAATGGAATCTGTAATCAGGATTTTCATTACTTTGTGCATTTTTATAAATTCTATCATACCAAGAACTTATTGTTGGCATTGGTTTCTTTTCTTTTTCAAGTCTATCTTTAACTATTGAAGATGATTTCACATATAAACTTTCTACATTATTAGTAATACCAACACTTTCATATTCTTGAGCAACGGCTTCAGATATAATTTGTTTTGTAAGCTCATTTACCTCTGAGCTTCTTGTACTACCTCTTGCCATTGTAAGTAATGCTTGAGTAACATCTTCTACTTTATTTTCAACGTTTAATACTACTCTTTCTTTTCCTGTAATTTCATCTTTTACTATTTCTGGTTCTATATCAAATATATTTATAATTGTTTTTGATGTTGGACTTATAGTAACATTTACACCACCTAAAGCTTCTGCAACTACTCCATACTCGCCTTCAGCATCTAGTGCCAAGCTTTCAATTCCCATTAAAACTGCTGAACGTGCAGTTAATGTTTTAATAGTAACACCTTTACCAGCACCAGATTTACCAAATATAACCATGTTATAATTAGCAAGTGTTGGACTAAAGTTATCAAACAATATTGGAAGTCCTGTCTGTCTATTAAATCCTAAAGGTATTCCTCTTTCGTGTCCTACATCTGATGTAAAGAATGGGAATACTGTAGACATTGAACGTCTATCAAATGTATGTGTTTTACTAATTTTATTATCACAAAATGGCATATTAGATCTTAAAGCTTCATCTTGAAGAGCCCATGCAGGTTTTACACCAATTAGTGTCTTTGACATATCTGCAGCTAATAATTCTGTATATTTATCTAACTCCTCTAGAGAATATGCAAATAAAGTACATATTATTGAAGCTTCGAATAGCTTATTAAATCCTGCAGCAATTTGATCTCTTAGTTCTTCTGCCTCAGCTCTTTTTTGTGCCAAAATTCTTTCTCTGTTAATATCTCCTCTATCCCAAGCAACAATTCTTTCTGACTCTAGTTCATTTATTGTTCTATTTAATTCTGTTTGTGATACATTTTCACTTACTGGATTTATAAATACTGATACATTTAAGTCTCCAAATGTATACATACTTCTTAAAAATTCTGGGAATGTACACATTCTAGGAATAGTTGATACAATCATACTTCTTGCATATCTAGTTTTACTAGATACTATTGTAAGATAATTTGCATTACTTGCATCAATTCCAGCAGGAGCAATTAAATCTTTTACCGACTTTCTGTTTTTTTCTAACATTCCTAGAGGTTGTTTATTTTCTTCTAAAATTATATCTTCTTGTGGTTGTTCTTGTTCCTTTTTCTTCATTTTTTACTTCTCCTCCTCTTTAGTTTTTATCAGTATTTTCCGTATTTTGCTCTTTAGAATCTTGTGCTTTACTCTTTGAATTTTCTTCATCTTCCCCATCATCTATTTTAGCTTTTTTAATCTCTTTTTTAGCACCTTCATATATTACTGGATCCATTTGATCTTTATATTCTTCTATAATTTCTGTAGCTTTATCTTTAACCATTTGTGCTTTCTTTAATTTTTCTATTTGTCTATATTTATCTGCTTTTATAATACTATCAGTTGCAAGCTCGATAGCCTCTGCATTAACCATAGCATCTAATTTTTCTTGTTTCTTTTCTAATACATCTTTTCCTGAGCTATATAAAGCATCATATTGTGAATCTAAAGCTTTAGAGAATTGAATTAGTTCTGAATCATCTCTATTGTATGCTACGTATAATAATTCAGCTAAGTTTTCTGAATCTAATATCTTTCCATTTACTCCAGAAGCTTGAAGAGCATGAATTGTTGATTGTGCTCTTGTATATAATTCAGAAAAAGCCATATTATCAAGTTCATCTGGTGTTGCATCTGATGCTGCAGAAATTTCACTTGAATAATAAGACACTATAACATAATTTTTTTGTTGTAAAATATTTTTATTTAAACTCATTCTTGCAACATAATCAGATATGTTAATACCATAATCTAATACTCTTGATTTTCTTAATTTTTCAAATTCAAGTCTTTCTTTTAGTTTTTCATTTCCTTTAGCTTTTGCATTTGCTATTCTTGAATTTAACTTTTCTATATCTGTTGCAATAGCTGAAACTTTTAATTTATATTCATCAATTATATCTTTCAAGTTAAGACTTCTTGTTTGTACATAAAGTTGGATTGGAAATCTTAAAGTATTTAAAAATTGTACGAAACCTTCTTCTACTGCAACTTTCTCTTCTTCTGACATAAGATCATAATTAACACCTTGGCATTGTATAACCATTATGTATTGTGTTCTGTTCTTTCTTATAATCATATTATCTTTGATTTCATCAAATTCCATAAATTTGTATATAGATTCTTTTGATAAACCTCTAAAAGTTCCTAAACTCTCATCTTCAATTACTTCTTCTTCTGGTTCTTCTTCTTTCTTTTTATTTACATACTGTACTAATACATATATACCAATTAAGCAAAATATGATAAATACTAAGATTGCTAATATAATTTGTAATATTGTTACAATACTCATTATTTCTTTTCCTCCTTTGTATAAACGTAGATTTTCTTGTTTTTATTGAATTTTATCCATCTTAATATAATTTCACTTAATGGTTCTCCTCCTATTTTCTTTGTAATAGGAATACCTGATAAAGTTGGTATTTTAACAGCTCCAATAGCATATCCTGTTAGTGCAAATATTGCTATTATAACAATTCCAACTATTTTTAAATTCATTATACTAAATATAAATAAGAAAACTGATCCTATTAAAGCACCTGCTACTGTCGTAATTAAAGATTTTACTGTAAATATATAAAGTAGTCTTGTTTCTCCTCTAAGATTTCTAGGAATATAATAACTTCCCATTTCTTCTCCTCCTTTGTAACTTTATAATACACTTGAAAGCACTTGATATGCTAAAGACCATATTCCTACTGCACCAAATATAACAAGCGCTGAAACAACTAATCCTATTAATTGTTGCTTAAGTTTTGCTGCTTCTTCTGGACTTGCAAACATATATTTAATCCCCATTACCATAGTAACTCCAACTAAAACTATAATTCCTATTGATAAAAGGATTCTAGCCATTGGAAGAAAAACACTCTGTAATTGAGATTCGCTTACATTATTATTTTTTCCTTTACTTAAAAAATTCTTGCCATCTTGCATTAATTCGCTAAATGATGGAAAGCTAAAACCATTTGCTTGAACTGGTTTTGGACATAATGATATCACCGCCAAAAACATAATTAATGCAACTACAAATTTCTTAATTTTCATACATTTTCCCCCATTTTAAAATAGTTAATTTTATTATATTCCATTTGCTTTTCTTATTCAACTTTTTTTGTCATTTGTAATATTATTGTAAAAAAAGAGAGACAACACAAAGATTATATCTTATATGCTCTCTCTCTAATATATTAAATTATCATTTATTTAATCAGCCATTCCTTCAGCAAAAGCTTGAAGAATTGCTAAAACACCACTTGCAGCATAGATTAATATCGCACCAACTACATAAACAACTGCGTGTTTCTTTATTTCAGCCTTATCTCCTGGAGCTGATGACATATATTTAATTGCAAGTACTACTAACATTATTGTTGCAACACCAACACCTACTATTTGTGCTAGTCCTAATATTTTTCCTCCAGCATTCATTACAGTACTGTTAGCATCTTCACCTAATGATAATCCGCCAACATTTTTAGCATATATTTTTGAATGGGCTAATATGACTGAAGAAATAAGAGTTGATAACAATATTTTTCTTTTTTTCATTTTACCCTCCTAAAATAAATCTGCCGCCACTTCTGAAAGTGCATCTACTATAGTCATAGCTCCAAATAATAATATTGAACCAATAACTACTGGCATCATTTTCTTTTTTACCTCAGCTTTATCCCCTGGAGCGCTATATGTATATCTAATACCAAGCACAATTACTGATACTGCTGCTGCAGTTCCAGCAATTCCTCTAATTATTCCAAGTATTGCATCACCAATACCGCTAAGTCCAGTATCTGGAGTAAGTCCATCATATATTCCAGGAGGACTATCTGCAAAAATAATTGTAGACATTAGCATCATACAAACTAGAAAAATTATTAAAATTCTTTTAATTTTCATATGCTTCCACCTTTTACAAAGAAAGATTATCATTTCTGATAATCTTTCCGAAATTTTATGTAGATTCTTTATTTGCTATTAGCCTGTAATTGTACCTTCTGCAAATGTTTTAATGATTTGTAGAATACCTGAAGCAGCAAATAATATAACTGCACCAACTACATATACAACAGCATGTTTTTTGATTTCTGCTTTGTCTCCAGGTGCTGCAGAAATATATTTAATAGCTAAAACTATTAACATAATAACAGCTACACCTATACCAATGATTTGTACCCATCCTAATACAGCATTGATGATATTTTTAATACTTTCTGCACCAGCTGCACTTTGGTCTCCTTCTGGAGTCCATCCAGCAAATACTGTAGTAGCTACTGATAACATCATTAAAATCATCATAACAGCTGTTATTATTCTAACTGTTTTTCTACTCATTTTCATTTTGTTTTTTCCTCCTTTTATTATAACGATATTCACAGATTTTTTCCTACAATTATATAATACCACATTTTTCAATATTTGTACATATTTTTCAGAAAAAATTTATAAATATTATACTTTTTATTTTTTTTCATAATAACATATAAAAATTTTTTTGTATATATCTTTTTTATTTTTTATAAAAGTTTTTCATTCTTTAGTCTTTTTTTGCATATAATCTATTGACATTGTTTTATTTTTATCCTATAATAGTAAAAGACATCGCGGGATGGAGCAGTTGGCAGCTCGTCGGGCTCATAACCCGAAGGTCGTAGGTTCGAGTCCTACTCCCGCAACCAAGAAATATAAAGTACTTACTAATTCAGTAAGTACTTTTTCTTTTTATCTTATTTTTATATTATCTTTTATTTTTTCATATTTACTGTCACCTATACCTGAAACATTTTTTATATCTTCTATATTTTTAAACTTTCCATTGTTTTCTCTATATGCGATTATATTTTCTGCTAAAGCTTCTCCAATACCATCTAATTCTTGAAGTTCTTCAGAAGATGCTTTATTAATATTAACTAATCCATCTCCCGCTTTAGAAAGTTCGTCTGGAAGTACTATATCATCTACTCCTTCTGTAACATATTCTTCTATATCTTTATCTTTTTTATTTGGAATATATATTTTTTGTCCATCTTCTAATTCGTATGCAAGATTTACTCTTTCAAGATCTGCCTCTTTAGTAAGACCACCCGCTTCTTCAATCGCATCTGAAATTCTTCCACCTTCTTTAATTTCTATTATTCCCTCATTATTAACTTCTCCTGTTATATGAATCACTATTTTATAATCTTCCTCTTCTTCTACAGTTTCAGTATTCTCTGTATTTTCTTCTATGCTTATTAAATCTAAAGTTTCTTTTTCTTCAGTATCAAATTGTTTTACAATAATTATTGCAATTATTAAAATGCAAAAAATTAATCCTATGATGACATATTTTTTATTTTTTTCAATATACTTTTTATAAATATTTATCAATTTTTATCCCTTCTTTCTATTGTTTTTTGTCGAAAAATAATGTATATTTATTTTAATTTATGTGTATGAGGAGATATATATGAAACTAACTAAAAGATTATCTAAACTAATATTGCTCGTAATATTAGTCCAAACATTATTTTTCCCTTTATTCTCTTCTGCGAGTACAAAAGAAGATTTTGATAGTTTAAATTCTTCAATACAATCAGAAGCTGTAATTTTAATCGAATCTTCAACAGGAAAAGTAATTTATTCAAAAAATGGAGAAGAAAGAAATTATCCAGCAAGTACAACGAAAATATTAGCAGCAATAATTGCTATAGAAAATTGTTCTTTAGATGAAATGGCAACTGTTAGTGAATATGCTGTAACTTCTATTCCTTCTGGATATACAAATGCAAATATACAAGTTGGAGAATCACTAAGTATAAGAGATTTACTATATGCACTAATGCTTGCATCAGCTAATGAAGCTGCTGTTATAATTGGTGAACATATATCTGGATCATATGAAGAATTTGTAAATCTAATGAATGAAAAAGCTATAGAAATTGGATGTACTAATTCACATTTCATGAATGGAAATGGCATACATGATGATAACCATTATACAACTGCTCATGATTTAGCAAAAATTGCTCAGTATTGTATGAAAAACGAAACATTCAGACAAATAGTAGCAACAACTTCATATACATTACCTGCAACTAAGTTATATCCATATAATGATAGAACTTTTAAAAATACTAATTCTCTAATAATCGTTAATAATAATGATGTTGAAAATAATTATTATTATCCTTATGCTATAGGAATTAAAACAGGATTTACTACTCCTGCAGGTAATTGTTTAGTCGCAGCTGCTAATAATAATGGGCTTGAATTTATATCAGTTGTATTAGGATCACCTGATAAAAACACAAGATATGTAGATGCAATAAATATGTTTAATTTTGCTTTTAATAATTATTCTTTTATGAAACTTCAAGCAAAATCAAATTCAATTACAACTATTAACATTGAAAATGGAACAAATGATACAAAATCTCTTGACTTATTAATTAACTCTGATGTAAATGTATTAGCTAATCTAGATAATAGAAACAGTACTATAGAACCTAAAATTAATTTAAAAGAAAATCTATCAGCTCCAATATCAAAAGGTGATGTCGTTGGAACTGTAACATATGATTTAGATGGATTGTCGTATACAGCAGATTTAATAGCATCACACGATGTAGAAGAAAAAAATAATAGTTTATTTACTTTATTTTTAAAAATAGTTGCTGTTTTAGTTTTAATTTTAATAGTTGCAGGATTATTAATAAAAAGAAAATTTAAGATGGATAAAATAAAATATAAAAGAACTAGACATTTAAATAATAATAATAATAGAAATAGGAGCTTATATAAATAAGCCCCTATTTTTTATATCATATCTTGTCCAATTATTATCGTATAATCTATTGCATAATCATTTGGTTGTCCAGATTTTAATTCTACATTTTTTAAAATATCTATCAATTCGTTTGAAAACTCATCTGATTTGTTAGTTCTATTGATTAATTTAGACTTTTTAGTGATGGTAGTTAATTTTTCTTCTTTTATATTATACCCACTATTAATTAACTTGTTTTTAATGTCTTCAGAAATATATTCTTCTCCTGTTCCATTTAATAATTGTATTGTTAAATCTTCTGGTGCAATACTTATGTTTCCCTCATTTTTTTCATTAAATAAAAACATTTCATCTATGATTTCTTCTGTTTCTACTTCATCATGTAAGAAAAACCATAGTGATTGCGGACCGATTCTTTCTGACGCTCCTGGTAGAGCTGTTGATTTAATGTTTGCTATATCAAACTCTACTGCAGCCGGTACATATTTTAATACTTCATTAACATCTAAATTAGTATCTACATTATCAAAAATTATTTTTACTAAATCATTTAGTTTAGTAACATTTTTTAACTTCAATGTTTGTTTGATTGTTTCTGTAATGAATTCTCTTTGTGTTCTCATTCTACCATAATCATCTGATCCGTATTCTGCTGGATATCCTGTTCCATCATTATTTTTTCTAAATCTTAATAATTGTTCTGCTTTATCTCCATCTATTAACTGATATCCTTTTTTAAGATTTATATGTAAATTTTGTTTCCTAGAATCGTATTTCATATTTATTGGAACATCAAAATATACTCCGCCTATCTCATCTACTAAATTTACTAAAGCATCTGTATCAATTAAGGCATAATTATTTATTTCAAGCCCTGTAAGCTCTTCTACTTCTTTTAAAGTTGCTTCAGGATCATTTCCGTTAGAAGCATATACTGAATTTACTTTATCTGTACCTCCAGCTGAATATCTGCTATCTCCTATAAATGTATCTCTAGGGATTGATAATATAGATGCTTGTTGAGTCTTAGGATAATACGCACAAACCATAATTGTATCTGTTAAGCTTACATCTATATCTTTGCTAACACCCATAACTAAGCAATAAATTGGTTTAAGTTTTTCTAGGTCTTCTTCAGTCTGTCCTGTTAAAAGCAACGTTGTTTCTTTTGCAAACAATTTTAACATTTCAGTTTTATCCCAATTTGTTTTTACACCTAAATATCCTATTAAAATTCCTGCTAATAAGCAAATTATTAAAATTATAATCAAAATTACTTTTAATATAAATTTTAATATCTTTACTATAAAATTAGGCTCTTTATTTCTCGATTTGTTTTTTGATTTACTAGATTTTTTATTTGTTTTTGTATTTTTCTTTGTTACTTTTGTTTTATTATTTCTCTTTTTATTATTTTCCTTATCTTTCTGTCTCTTTTTGTATATTTTTTCTTCTAATTTTGCTCTTTTTTTCTCTTCTTTTTCACGTTTTTTTCTTTCTCTAGCTTCTCTTTCTTCTCTTTCGCGTCTTTCTCTTCTACTCAATATATATTCAACTCCTATATTGTAGATTATAAACCATATTTTGCCCTATTATATCAAAGAGATTTTTAATTATCAACAAAAAAGGAATATAAATACTTGTCTTTTTAAGTATTTATATTCCTTTATACTGATTTTTTATTAACTTTTTTATATCTTTCTATAAAATAATCTTATATATTTATCTTTTTATTTAATTAAATTTATAATTACATTTTCATTGTAAAGCACATTTCCAATTTTAGATTTATTTATAGTATCATTAACAAAATTAGAATCTACATTTGATAATTGAACTACAATTAAAATTAATGCAAAAAGTATATAATTAATTACTATTCCTTGTAATATCCCATATATAAGTCCACCTGCTTTGTTAAACTGCTTGATAATTGGTAAATTTGCTATTGAAGAGAAAAGTACACTCACGAAAATTAGAATAATTCTTGTCATTATCAATATAATTATAAAAGTTAAAACATCAATAACAATTTCTGCAATACTTTCAGAAATCATTTCGGCAGTCGCGTCTTTTGCTTCTGATATAATATAGTTTCTTGCAAAAGAAATTATTCCGCTTTCTGAGTTCTCAATATCTTCATCTTTTATATTTTCATATACTCCATCTTTTATATTATCATAAATATTTGTATTATTTATAATAATATTTGAAACTGGTTTATATATTATTACAGCTAATATTAATGCGATTATAAAAGATAATAAGCCTACTACTACTTTTACAAGTCCTCTTTTATATCCAATAAAAGTACATATTAAAATAATAAGAATAATAATTATATCTATTGCTATTTGCATAAAAACTCCTTTTTAATAAGTTACTATATCTATTCTATCTTTATATACTATTGCAGCAGTATTTTTTGAAATATAGATATCTTTAATTTCTTTTGAACCTATATATTTTTTGCATAGCCATCCATTATCTGAAACAAATTCTACTGTTGTTCCTGATATAATAGCCATCATATCATTATTTGCTTTTAATTTTTTAACATTTCCTTCTAAAGCATATAGTTTTTCTTTATTATTTAAATCACTTATTTTTAATCTATAATCAGATTTAAATATTTTCTCTGATTCTTTTTCTATTTTTATATATCCTTTATTTAAATTAACATCAGCAAATAATGTATTACTACTTATATCATATAATTTTTCATTTTTTTCTGGAGTGATATTTATTATATATGAATCAAACAAGCATACTGCACTATCTTTATCCTGATAATTTAAATCAGTAATTATATCTCCGGCTTCTCCTTCATATGTATGCACTATAGCTTTTGTCTTATCTTTTTGAACATTATCTATAGATATAATCTTTACTTGTGACTTTGCAGAAACTCCCGAATAATCTACTTCTGCGATTGCTAAATACTTGTTATCTCTAGATATATCACTATCTATTGCGTAAGTACTTGCTAAATGGTATGTAAAAATATTGTCTCCCTTTTCATTAAATACTGCTATATCTGATTCAGATGTATTTCCAACACTTATTACAGAAACATATCCATTTTTGTTTACACTTACTTTTGAAATCTTTCCCTCTACTTCTTTTTCCCATTTTATATTTTTATCATTAATTAAATATAATTTATTTCCACTCTTATCTCCTAGAACTAAATATTTATCATCTGTATCAGAAATAGGACTTGACAATATTACATCTAAATTTTCCTCTTCTTTTCCTTTGTTAGAATAAAAAGTCAATACACCACCATTAATTGTAATCACATTATCATTAAATACATTTACATATGATAACTCTTCAACGTCTAATTTTAATTGTATTGCATCATTTTCATGTATTTCTTTTTTTAATATATGGACATCAATTAATTTTCTAAAATCACTATTTGCCATGTACAAAGCAATAATAGTAATTAATATAGCAATAATCATAACTACTAAAGTGATTTTGAATTTTCTTTTTAGTCTTTTACTTTCCTTAAATCTTTCTAACGAATATTGTTTCATATTTACTCCTATTTCTTTTGTATCTTATTTATATCAATTCTTGTCGTTTTTTTCAATATTATGACTTTATTTTACTATATTTAAAATAATTTTTCATTAAAATAATAAAATTTAATATACCAATTAACCCAAATAAAGGATAGAAAATTTTTATCAATGTTTGAAATCCTAATCTTGAAACAATTATAGAAATTATATTCATTATAATTATATCTCTTAAATAATTATCTTTATTTTTTTCTATGTTTAAAATTGCTGCATATTGAAGTGAAACTGCAGTACTTACTATTGAAATTGCAATAGCAATTTGTACGAGTAGTTTTAAGTACTTGTTTTTATTACTTATTATATCAAGTAAAGGAATTTCATTTTTCATAAATTGTTTATTTGATTCTAAAAGTATAAATAATATTATTCCACAAATAGAAATTATACATGAAAAAGCTAAGGAGATATACAAAGATTTTTTTCTTGAAATATTGTTACTTTCCTTTAATTTTATAGCAATTGGAATTAAAGAAATTGAATTATAACTTGCGTAAATTAGTCCTAATATAAAGAAATTAATATTAAAATTGTTATTAAAATCATTATTTGAATATAAATTTAAAGATAATAAATTAGTATCTTTTACTAGAAATGGTAGTAGAAATAATAATATTATTAAAAAAGGAACAAATAATTTATTAAATTTCTCTATTCTATTAATATCCCCATTTACAATAATGAATATTATAAGAATGCTTATAATACTAGATATAAAATAATCTATATTTATACTCTCACTAAAAAAAGAACTTAATCCTGCAATCATAATAAAATAGCTAATTATTAAAAATATATTTATCATTCCAAGTAAAATGAATTTTAAAATTTTATTATTTAGATTACTTCTAATAAGTTCATTATATGATTTATTATTATTTGTAAGAGAAAAATATATAGTTAAGCCTAATATAATAGAAGAAATTATTACTCCAAACAAACCAAATATCCCTATTGAGTTAAAAAACAAATTTATCTCAGCTCCTGAAATAAATCCAGCTCCTATAATAGTTCCTAATAAAACAGTTAATATTTTCATATTAATATTTATGCAAGAATATTAATTTTATGATTTACTTGTCCACATTTTTTCATCTAAAAGTGGATAAAAATAAAGCATACACTTTCTCCCGTGTACACTTTAATGTTCATCCCAGTCTTCTTTTACTGGTGGAAACCAGCATGTAAACCAGTTTTTAAATATTCATTTTTCATCTGTTTCTTCCATTACTTTTAAATTATCAATGGAAAATCTTATACATTCGTTAATAAATTCATTTACTGAGCTTAAATTATTATCTAAAACGATTAATCTTACTTTCTCTAACAAATCACTTTCAATTCTACAAGTAAATTGTTCATATTCTTTCTTTTTCTTGCTCTTTATAACAAAATCTGGCATTATACTCACCTCAAATAGATTTTATTACATATTTTCACTTTAAGATATACTCACAATATATTCTTTGATGAGTTTTTTGTTATATTTTGTATCTTTAGTATTTATATGCGTCTTACAATTTAATATTATACATATTTCTTTATAATTTTACAAGGAAAAGATTAATAATTTTACTAAATTTTATTATTGTGTTGATTTTAGTAGTAATTTAATTATTATTTATTTTATTATAAAATATTTTTAAATATTTTTATATTTTGTAACGAATTTATATAAACTAAAGTCTATATAAATGAGGAGAAATAATATGGATGAAATATATAATGAATATTCAAAGTTTGTATATAAATATCTATTAGCTCTTACTAATAACAAAGATCTTTCTGAGGAATTAATGCAAGAGACTTTTTATAGTGCAATTAAAAATATAAAAACTTTTAAAAATGATTCAAATATAAAAACTTGGCTTTGCAAAATTGCAAAAAACAAATGGATAGATTATTTAAAAAGAAATCATAAGTATAAAAATATAGATATTTATGAAATTAGTGAATTCTACTTTAATAATGAATCTTTTGAAGATTCATACATAGATAAAGATAATTTACTTAATCTATATAAAAAAATTTTTTCTCTTGATGATAATTCAAAAAACGTTGTTCTTTTGCGTGTTAAATCTGATTTTTCTTTTAAAGAAATCGGTCAGATATTAGGAAAGTCTGAAAGTTGGGCTAGAACAACTTATTATAGAGCAAAATTAAAATTAAAGGAGATGATAGATAATGAAGAAAAATAATAATGATTGTGATATTGTGCAAGATTTATCTTCCTTATATGCTGATAAACTTGTAAATGATACTACAAAAAAATTTATTGAAAATCACTTATCTACTTGTGAAGATTGTAAAAATTACTACAATAATATTTGTTCAGATATATTCGATAATTTAAAAACAATGGATGAAAGTGACAAAACTTTATTAAATCATTTAAACAAATTTAATAGAATTTTTAATTTTATTAAACTAATTTTACTTATTATTGTTTTATTTATACTTTTTGTAATTGTTTTCGTATTAATAAAAGCTTACTATATAAATAATATAGTAAATAATACTTATTCTAGTATTTCTACTCTTTCGGAATCTAATAATTATAAAATTACCAAAACTATAAATTATAAATATATTCCTGATAATTTAAATACTAAAGAAGAATATGTTTATTATTGTTATGAAAATAAATATAAAATTGAAAGTCTTGATAAAATTGATTATATTGAAATTAATGATTCTGAAAATACTACTAATATTACTACTATAAATAATCAAAACAAAACAATAGAAGAAAATATAGTAGATTATTCTTATAGAAAAGATTTTATACCAAATGATTTTTATTCTTTCCTTACAATTTCAAACTTCGGCATCGGTTTTTCTGTTAAAGAAGATTCGGTAAATAGTAAAAATTGTTTTGTATTAAGGAAAAAATATCAAAATGGATATATTGACACATATATTAATAAAGATGATTATATGATTTTAAGAACAGTAGAATTTTTTGAAAATTATTATTATAAAGAAACTAATTACTTAATTGAAAAAAATATTGTTACTAATAAAAATGTAGATTTCTCTAATAAAGATCAAACTGAATATAAAAATTATGTAAAAATTAATTCTAATAAAAATAACTAAAACACACGCGGGAGGGCTTTTTAGACCCTCCCGCAGTGCTTGGCTTAGAAATTGTACCCGTACATCTCAGTGATGTATTTGCACGCCGCCATACGCTCTAGGCCATTCAGATGGAACTCCTTTTGAGCCGTGTCCAGCACGTTAAGAAGCATCGGAATGACGATTTCGTTTGGCGCGCCCTGGCAATCACCGAGTGCATAGTCGATCCTTTCTTTCAGGATTTCCAGGTACTCTTCTCTGACCTTGACAGACATTTCTGCCTCCTTTTTTTGTAGCCGATGCAAACAAGTATGTTTGCATAGATATTACAAGTCGTAAATATCTATTAGCTATTATAACATATTTTTCCTATTTTTTCAATTTTGAACAGTATAGTCATCTGAGTCTTGTACTCTTAGATCATTTTCTGTTACTGTATTAAACTCTATATAACCTTCAATCATTTTATTATATTCCTTATCTCCTACCATTATCCAATCTCCAATATTCCTTACAGTAAGTCCAGTATCTTTATCAATAAATGTTTCCATTATATTTGAAGAATGTCTGAATAGGTTTTTAAACCTATATGTTTCTCTACCATTACATTTAACTGTATCAATATCTGAAAAAGCACAATTTATAACAAAATCAATTATTCCTTCATTTCTTATATCACTCTGATATCCATATTTAGGTATAAACGATTCAACATTTTTTAATACTATTTTTTTATCTTTTGGATTTTCTAATTCAGCAAAATTTTCATAATAAATATCACAAGTTTCTCCATCATAAACCTCAGTCATAATTCCTAAAGTCTTACCATTTTCTTTATCCATCGTCATTTGCTTTGCTAAATATCTATTATTTATAACATAATAATCAATCTTTTGAATCGTATCTATATCATATATGTAATATGTTAAATGATAATTATCAGCATTTAATGTATTATCAGCTTTTTTTACAAGGCTAGTTATAATAATTGCGTTTTTTATAAAAGATATTATGAAAAAAAATAAGATTAATATAACTATAATTTTTAAAAAATTATACTTTCTTCTAAACTTTTTAGTAAAATCAATAATTTTTTTATTGCTTTTTGTTTCTTCTTTTAGATTCAAATTTTTCATATTATTATAAATCTTTTTACAACTGTCACACTCTTCAAGATGTTTTTTTACAAATTCTTCTGTTTCTTTTGTAATTAATCCATCTGTATAACTTGGTAATAAATCTTTTATTATATTGCATTTTTTATTATCCATCTAACTCACCTTCTTTTAATTTATTTTTTGCACGATAAAAAGTAACTCTCGCCCAGTTATCGCTTTTATGGAATATATTACCTATCTCTTTAAAGTTCATATTTCCATATATTCTAAAATATATTACTTTTTGTGAAATATCATCTAATAACTTTATTTTCTGCTTTATTATTTTATGTTCCTCTTTAGTAATATAATTATATTCTATGTTATCTACTGACGTTAAGTTGTTTAAAATATAATCATCAGAAATAATTTTAGTTTGCTTTTTTCTATAGTTTAAATATAAATTTCTAGCAATAGAACATAACCAAGTTGTTATCTTTGAATCTTCTTTAAAAGTATTAATTTTAAGTACTGCTTTAAAAAAAGTCTCTTGTGTAAGTTCCTCCGCTAAATCTGCATTTAAACATAGACTATATAAATATTTATAAATAAACATAAAATATTCTTCATATATGCTACTAAAATTTTTCATTTAACTACTCCTTTAATATTAGACAATTAGTTTTAGTTTTTGTTACATAATATATA
>CALWZY010000022.1 GCA_944386155.1 uncultured Clostridia bacterium
AAAAAAAATAAATAAAAAAATAAAAAAAAAAAAAAAATAATAAAAAATAAAAAATTAATAAAAAATAATAAAAAAATAATAAAAAATAATAAGTATCATATTTAATAAAAATATAAAATTAAAAAAATAATGGAAATATTGAATAAATTAATTAAAAATCATTAATTAAATAATATAGAATTTTTAAAATGAAAAAATAATATATAATTATTTTAGTAAGATCTAAATAATAAAAAATTAATTATTTAAAAATAATTTTTGAATAATATTAAATATTACATAAAAATATTTAAAAAAATATTAAAAATAAAATAAATAATTTTGAAAAATTTTAAAATTTTATAAAAAAATTATTAAATAATAATAAAAAAAATAAACTATAAATATAAAAATAAAATATTAATTTTTTTCATTCAAACAATATATTTATTAATTCATTTAATTAATTAAATTTAAATATAAAAATAATAATTAATTTTATTATTATAAATTATATTATTAAAAAACAAAAAAATAATTTAATATAAAATATTATTAAATTAAATTAAAAAATAAAAATATAAAGTAAGTAGTTTTAAAGCTGGAAAAGCTGGGAAACAAGAGATTTATAAAAATTACGATTTTTATAAGTAAATGTATATAATTATTAAGAATTTATAAAAATAATATTATTAATTAAATCTTTTAATTAAAATTAAACTTATTAAAAAAGCAAAAAAATAATTTAAATTAATTAATAATTAAATAATAATAAAAATAAAATTAAATAAAATAAATAATAATTAAATAAAAAAATATTTAATTTAATTAAATATAAATAATAGACAATTTATATTAATTTTAGATAAATATAAAAAAATTAATTTTATTTATTTAAATTAATAAAAAAATATAAATATTACAAAATAAAAAAAATAAAAAAAATAAAAAAATAAATAAAAAATAAAAAAATAAAAAATAAATAAAAATAAAAAAATAAATAAAAAATAAATAAAAATAAAAATTAAAATAAATTTAAATAAATACTTTAAAAATAAAAAAACGAAATTATATATTAAATATAATTTCGTTTTTCATTATTAATTATTCTTAACTTCTTGTTTTGCTTCAGTTAATTGATTTTTATCAGTAGTTAAATTATCTTTTGCAACAGTCATTAATAATTTAATTCTATTTGTTTGATTTGATTCGCTTGCTCCAGGATCATAATCTACTGCTGAAATGTTGGCGTTTGGATATTTTTCTCTTATTGTTTTAATTACACCTTTTCCAACTATATGGTTTGGTAAACATGCAAAAGGTTGTACACACACTATATTTGGAATATCATGTTCAATATATTCAACCATTTCTGCAGTTAAGAACCAACCTTCTCCTGTTTGATTTCCTATAGATAATATGTCTTTTACTTTATCTTCTAAATGCCATATGTCACATGGTGGAAGATAATTTTTCTTTGATTGTGAAAGTGCAATTTTAAGATCTTTTTCGTATAGTTCTAATAGTTTTAGAGCCATTTTAAATATTTTAGCTTTTCCTTTATCAATTTTTAATAATTGATTAAATGTTATCTTATGAGTTGCCATAAATTTAACAAATCCCATAAAATCAGGAAGTACTACTTCTGCACCTTCTTTTTCAAGTACTTCTGCAACAAAGTTATTTCCAAAAGGATGATATTTAATTAATATCTCACCTACTACTCCAACTTTTGGTTTAACAACTGTTGTATCTAACTCAATTTTTTCAAAATCATTTACCATATCATATATACTTTGTTTAAATTCTTTATTAGAACATTTTCTAAGTAATTTTTTACACTTATCCATCCATTTATCAAAAACTTGTTTAGTTTCACCCTTATGAACTTCATAAGCTCTATTTTTCATTAACATTTTTTGTAGTAAATCACCATAGATAACCATTTTTAATAATCTATCAACTAAACCTAATGTTATTTTAAATCCAGGCATTTTTTCCATACCAACAACATTAAATGATATTACAGGAATATTAGAAAATCCAGCATCTTTTAATGCTTTTCTGATAAATCCAATATAATTTGTAGCTCTACAACCACCACCAGTTTGTGACATAATTAAAGCTGTTTTATTTAAATCATATTTTCCTGATTGTAATGCTTCTATCATTTGACCAGTTGTTAATATTGATGGATAACAAGCATCATTATTTACATATTTAAGTCCTGTTTCTACTGTTTGAGGTGTACACTCGCGAAGTAATTCAACATTATATCCTGATGAAGCAACTGCTGCTTCAAGTAGTTCAAAATGTATTGGAGCCATTTGCGGAATTAATATAGTATAATCTTTTTTCATATCTTTAGTAAATATTTTCTTTTTAATACCATAATCTCCAAGTTCTTCAGTTTCGTCCTTTTTAATATTTATCTTTTTATTCATACTAGCAAGTAATGAACGAATACGAATTCTTACAGCACCTAAATTATTAACTTCGTCTATTTTAATTAATGTATACATTTTGTCATAGCTTTTTAATATTTCTTCTACTTGATCTGTTGTAACAGCATCAACACCACAACCAAAAGATGTTAATTGTATTAATTCTAGATTATCATGTTTTCCTACAAAATCAGCAGCTGCATAAAGTCTTGCATGGAAAGTCCATTGATCAACTACTCTTATTGGACGTTTTGCTTCTGTTTTACAAGCTACAGAATCCTCAGATAGCACACATAATCCTAAACTTGTGATTAATGTATCTATACCATGATTTACTTCTGGATCTACATGGTAAGGTCTTCCTGAAAGTACGATCCCTCTTAAATCATGTTCTTTCATATATTCCATTATTTCATCAGCTTTATCAGAAATATCTTTTTTATATTTTTGATATTCTGCTTCAGCCTTTCTTCCTGCTTCTAAAAGTTCTTTTTTAGTAAAATGATATTCTTTAAATTCATCAAGTCCTAATATAACTTGAGCTAATTTTTTATAATCATCTAATGGTAAGAAAGGATTAATAAACTTAACATTAGGAGATTTCAATTCTTCTACGTTGTTTTTTAATACTTCTGAATAAGAAATAACGATTGGACAATTATAATGATTATCAGCTTTTTCATATTCTTTTCTTGAATATGGAATACAAGGGTAAAATATAGTGTTAATTCCTTGATCTAACAAACTCATAATATGTCCATGAGATAATTTTGCAGGGTAACAAACTGATTCAGAAGGCATAGATTCCATACCTTTTTCATAAGTTTTTCTAGTACTCTTTTCAGAAATAATAACCCTAAATCCAAGACTTGTTAGATATGTAAACCAGAAAGGATAATCTTCATACATATTTAAAACTCTTGGAATACCTATTGTACCTCTTGGAGCATCTTCTTCTTTTAATGGTTCATATCCAAATAATCTTTCATATTTATATTTGTACATATTTGGTAGTTGTTTATTTTCAATAACATTTCCACTACCTTTTTCACATCTATTTCCAGAAATAAATACTTTTCCATTACTAAATCTGTTAATAGTTAATAAACAATTATTTTCACACTTTCCACATCTTGCTTGTGAAATTTTAATGTCAAGATTATCTAATTCGTTTTCTTTTAATAATGTTGACTTATATTCCATATCAAGATTTGCTTCATATTGTTCTTTAGCAAGTAAAGCAACACCATAAGCACCCATAAGTCCGGCAATATTTGGTCTTATTACATCTTTACCAACTATTTTTTCAAAACTTCTTAATACAGCATCATTATAGAAAGTACCACCTTGAACTACTATGTGATCTCCAAGTGTAGAGATATCTCTTACCTTCATAACTTTTTGAATAGCATTTTTTATAACTGAATAAGAAAGTCCAGCTGAAATATCGCCAACTTCATAACCTTCTTTTTGTGCTTGTTTTATCTTGGAATTCATAAATACAGTACATCTTGATCCAAGGTCAACAGGATGTTTTGCAGTAATTGCTGCGTCAACAAATTCTTGTATTGAAAGGTTTAAACTTTTTGCAAAAGTTTCAATAAATGAACCGCATCCAGATGAACAAGCTTCATTTAGCATAATGTTATCTATTGCTTCACCTTTCATTTTTATATATTTCATGTCTTGTCCACCAATATCTATTATACTAGTAACGTTTGGCATGAATTGTTTTGCTGCTGTATAATGTGCAATAGTTTCAATTTCATTTAAATCAACATTTAAAGCAGTTTGAACTAATTTTTCACCATATCCAGTAACACCAGCATATCTTATAACTGCTTTTTCTGGTAATTTGCTATATAATTCTTTAAGCATTGATATAACACTTTGAAGAGGATTTCCTTCATTGCTTTGATATAAAGAAAATCTAATATTATTATCATTATCAATTAAGACAAGTTTTGTTGTTGTAGATCCTGCATCAATTCCTATATAGCAGTCTCCTTCAAATTCGTCTAATGGTTTTTCTTCAACTTTGTCTTTATCATGTCTTTCTTTAAAAGCTTTATAATCAGCTTTAGATTTAAATAATGGTTCTAAAGGTTTTGATGTAGTATCTTTAGAATTTCTTAAATCTATTATTTTTTGTTTTAACTCATCTATTGAAAATTCCTTTGAATCTAAAGAATTTAATGCAGCACCTTTTGCAACTAATAAATGACCTTCTTCAGGAATTAAGATTTCATCATCTTTTAATTCTAGTGTCTCAATAAATCTTTTTCTAAGTTCTGATAGATAAGTTAAAGGACCTCCTAGAAAAGCAATTTTTCCTTTAATTGGTCTACCACAAGCTAGACCACTAATTGTTTGATTTACAACTGCTTGGAATATTGAAGCTGCAATATCTTCTTTTCTAGAACCTTCATTTAATAATGGTTGTACATCAGTCTTAGCAAAAACTCCACAACGAGATGCGATAGGATAGATTGTTTTATACCCTTTAGCAAGTTCATTTAAGCCAGCTGTATCTGTATTTAAAAGTGAAGCCATTTGATCTAAGAAAGCTCCTGTACCACCTGCACAAGTACCATTCATTCTTTGTTCAATAAATTTATCAAAATATATAATTTTAGCATCTTCTCCACCTAGTTCAATTACAACGTCTGTTTCAGGTAAATATTTTTCAACAGCGCGTTTACAAGATATAACTTCTTGTATAAATGGAACATTTAAAAATTTAGCGGCAGACATTGCACCAGATCCTGTTAAAGCCATTGTAAAAGTAGCGTCAGGATAATCTTCTGATAATTTTTCAAGAACTGTGCATATTGTGTTTTTAGTATCAGAGAAATGTCTAGTATAACTTCTATATATCGTTTCTAAATCTTCATTCATTACTATAATTTTTACTGTTGTAGATCCGACATCTAAACCAACATGTAATAGCTCTGCCATATGTAAACTCCTTTCGAATATATCATTTTATACAACTGTAATATTATACTGAAAATGCTGATTTGTCAATGTATAAGAAAGGAAAAAAACTTGAAAAACAGGACAAAAATAGCATATTTTTTAGGACTAGTAAATATTATTAAATGGAGGTGCATTATGAGAAAGAAATTAATTGTATTTAGTATATGTTTGATAATTATTATAGGTGTTTTAATTATTTTATTTAAAAGTAATTTTATTCAAGTAGAAGTAAGTAATAATGAAAATATAGAAAACATGGAAAATATGAATAATACAGAAAAAGTGACTCCTGAAGAAGAAATATCAGATAAACAACTTAGAACTTCTAGTGTAAAACTATATTTTTGTGATAAAGAAGAAAAATTAGAAGAAGAATCTAGAGAAATTGATGTAAAAGAACTTATGAAAGATCCATATAAAATAATTATTAATATGCTTATTGAAGGTCCTAAAAATGTAGAAAATGAAAAATTAATACCAGATGGAACAAAATTAAATGGAGTAGAAAGAATAGGAGAAGTGTTAACAATAGATTTTAGCAAAGAGTTTATAGATAATTGTTCAAAAGATATAAATAAACAAGAGCTATTATTAAAATCTATTGTCTATTCAATAATGGAACTTAGAGAAATTGAAGCAATTAAAATATTAATAGAGGGAAAAGAAGTAAAATCATTTAATAATAACGGATATGATTTGTCAGGAGAAATATCATTTGAATAATTTTTTTAGCAAGATACTTATTTTAGCAAAAGATATCACTTTTTGAGATTTGCATAAGAAAGATTCTACTTCTTTAAGAGAATTACAAATATTATTAAATTTATATTTGTTTTTGCAATTATTATTAAATTTATACTTATTATTGTAGTTAAAATGATTCATAAAATTACTCCTAAGTTTACATTTTACATTATTTATTATATAATATGTAAACAAAAAATATGTGTGAAGGTGTTTTATGGATTTAAAAGAAAATGAAAGAATTGATGATTTAGAATTTGAAGATTTAAAAATAATTCAAAATACAAAAGGCTTTTGTTTTGGAATTGATAGTGTATTACTTTCAGATTTTGCAAAGAACATAAAGAAAAATTCTACAATAGTAGATTTAGGAACGGGCACAGGAATAATTAGTATATTATTATCTAAAAAAACAGAGGCTAAAAAAATATATGGAATAGAACTTCAAGAAGAAGTTTGTGATATGGCATCAAGATCTGTTTTACTAAATAATTTACAAGATAAAATAGAGATAATAAATAAAAATATTAAAAATATATCAGATACATTAGGAATAAATGTATCTGATGTAGTAGTTACAAATCCTCCATATAAGAAATATGGTACAGGTTTGTTAAATGAAAATGATTCTAAAATTATTTCAAGACATGAAAAAGAATGTACTTTAGAAGATGTAATTAAACAATCTTTTAAAATATTAAAGGATAAAGGTTTATTTTATATGGTTCATAGACCTGATAGATTAGTAGATATTATATATTTAATGAGAAAATATAAAATTGAGCCAAAAGAGATTAGAATAGTATATTCAAATATAAAATCAAAAGCAGTACTTGTTCTTATAAAGGGAATTAAAAATGCAGGAGAAGAATTAAAAGTTTTAAGTCCTTTGTACATATATAATGAAGATGGAACATATACTGATGAAGTTTTAAAGATATACAATAAAAAATAGAAGAATTGATAGTAAAAATAAAATTAAAACAAAAATTAAGGCAAAAGAATATATAAAGATAAAATAAAAAGATAGGTGAAAGAAATGAATGGAGAATTATATATAGTAGCAACTCCTATAGGAAATTTAAATGATATTACTATAAGAGCATTAGAGACATTAAAAAACGTAGATTATATAGCAGCAGAAGACACAAGGCATACTTTAAAATTGTTAAATTATTTTGATATTTCAAAACCTTTGATTAGTTATTATAAGGAAAATGAAAAAACTAAATCAGAAGTTATAATAGAAAAGCTAGAAGAGGGAAAAAATATCGCATTAGTATCAGATGCTGGAACACCAGGAATATCAGATCCAGGTGAAGAAGTAATAAAAAAGGCGATTGAAAGAAATATTAAAGTTATACCAATTCCAGGAGCTTGTGCTGCTATAAATGCTATTATATGCTCAGGTTTTTCTACTAAAGAATTTGAATTTATAGGATTTTTATCAGCAAAAAAATCAGAAAAAGTAAAGAAATTAGAAGAATTAAAATATGATTTAAGAACATTAATAATATATGAAGCTCCTCATAAATTGGAAAGTACTTTAAATACAATGCTTGAAGTTTTAGGTGATAGAAATATTTGTATTGCAAGAGAACTTACTAAGATTCATGAAGAATTTATAAGGGGTAAGATATCAGAAATATTAAATAGTGTGGAGTATAGAGGAGAGTGTGTTATTTTAGTAGAAGGTGCAAAAATATCAAAAAGTGAGCAAAACATTGAAAATTTAACAAAACTATCTTTAGATGAACATTATAAATATTATGAAGAAAAAGGTTTTAGCAAAAAAGAAATAGTAAAACAAATTGCAAAAGATAGAAAGTTAGAGAAAAATGAAGTATATCAATATTTTCTAGACAAGTAAATTATCTATATAAATTGTTGTAAATAAATATAAAACAATGTATAATGATAACGATATAAATATAAATAAGGAGGATATGAGTTATGCCAATTGCAATATTAGTGATAGTTATAATTATTGTTATTTCCATAAGACAGATTAATGAATACGAAAGAGGTATATTCTTTTCTTTTGGTAAATTCAAAAAAGTATTAAATCCAGGATGGCATATAGTATTACCAATAATTAATTCTTATAGTAAGGTAGATATAAGAACAAAAACAGTCGATGTACCTGAACAAGAAGCAATTACTAAAGATAATGTTTCAATTAAAATAAATGCAGTTTTATACTATAAAGTTTTTGATTCTTCTAAAGCAGTTCTTGCAGTTGAAAACTTTAATTATGCTGTAAGTCAACTTGCTCAAACAACAATGAGAAATATTGTAGGATCAGTTTCACTAGATGAGTTATTATCAGAAAGAGAAACATTAAGTGAAAAAATATGTGAGATAGTTGATCAAGCCACAGATCCTTGGGGAATTAAAGTTGAAAATGTTGAACTTAAAGATATTGCTCTTCCTGAAGAGATGAAGAGAGTTATAGCAAAAGTTGCTGAAGCTGAAAGAGAGAAACAATCAGTTATTACTAAAGCTGAAGGTGAAGTAGAAGCTTCACAAAACTTAGCAAGAGCAGCTGAAATTATGGGAAATGCACCAGGAGCACTTCATTTAAGAACTCTTGCTACTTTAAATGATTTAAGCAGTGATCAATCAAACACAGTAATATTTGCTATTCCAATAGAAACACTAAGAGCTATGGAAAATAGTACTTCAGAAATTCAAATGAAAACAATAGAAGGTATGATTGAAAAATTTACTAAAAAATAAAATACAATAAAATAATTATAAAAAACAAAAGGTACTACATAAGTAGTACCTTTTTAAAATGAATAAAATATATAAATTATTTTTCATTTTTTGTTTGTTCATTGATTTTCTCTAAACATTTTTTGCACATTAATTTTCCATTAAATCTTATAGCTGGTCTTAATGCACCACAGAATACACATCTGTTTTCATATTTGCGAAGAATAATACTTGAACCTTCCATTGATATTTCTACTGGATCTTTTTGAGCTATATCTAAAGCATTTCTCATCTCAATAGGTATAACAATTCTTCCTAATTCATCTACTCTTCTTACTATTCCTGTTGAAAGTTTCATATTATACACCTCCCAATAATTCGTATACACTATGATATTACCACAATTTAGAAAAAATTACAATAAAATGTGTTAAATTAAATTAATTTGAATATAAATTTATATGAAAAGGAGAATATATGTTAAATTTAGTTTGGCCGATATTTATAATTATATCTATAATATATGCTTGTTTATTTGGAACACTTCCTAAGGTAAATGATAGTATATTCGATACAATAGAATCAACGATGAGTTTATTATTTACTCTTGCAGGAACAATGTGTTTTTGGAGTGGAATAATGAATGTTTTAGAAAAAACAGATTTCTTTTTAAAAATGAGAAAAAAGATATCAAAAGTGATTAAAATAATTTTTAGAGATATTGAAAATGACTCTAAAGAAAGTGAGTTTATTTCTCTTAATATTTTATCTAATTTACTAGGACTTGGAAATGCTGCCACTCCAATGGGAATTAAAGCAATGGACGCTATGGATGAAAAGAATAAAAACAAAAACTATATGACCAAAGATATGATGATGTTTATTTTAATAAATACTGCATCAATTCAGATAATTCCTACTACTGTTATTGCAATACGTGCTAGCCTCGGTTCTAAAAATCCTAGTGGAATGATTTTTCATATATGGATAGTATCAATAGTAGTATTTATTTCAGTAATATTACTTGGTAAAACGTTTTTTAAAAAGGAGGATAATTAAGTGATAAGTACAGTAATGTCTGCAAGTGTTCCTCTAATGATTTTTTTTATTGTTTCAATATCTTTTAAAGAAAAAAAGAAGACTTTTGAAAATTTTTTAGAAGGAGCTAAATCTTCTATAAGTATTTTACTTGAAATATTCCCAACTTTAATAGGATTATTTGTAGCAATTAATATGTTAAGAGTTTCTGGAGTATTAAATTTTATAGTAAATATTTTTATGCCTGTATTTGCTTTCATAGGAGTTCCAGGAGAGATATTGCCTATGGCAATATTAAGACCTATTTCAGGAAGTTCTACAGTAGCAGTTGCAACAGAGCTTATGAAACAATATGGAGTGGATTCATATATAGGTTTAATTATTTCTACAATAATGGGTTCAACAGAAACAACATTATATACAGTTTCTGTTTATACGAGAGGGAAAAATTATAAAAACATAGGTAGAGTAATTACAGTTGCACTAATAGGAGATATTCTAGGAATACTTTTATCTGTCAAACTTTGGAATATTATGTCGTAGTATTTTAATTGACAATTAAAATAAAGCGATTATAATTTTAATATGTTACATATGAAATTATTTCTTTTAAAATTATTTTTTATTATAATTTGTTCTATTATTATATTTTATATATCTTTTAAAATAATAAAGAAAAGTCTGATTAAACTATTTTCTAAGAAAATAAAAGAAAATTTAAAAAACTAAAGAGTATAATGAAAATAATTATTATTTTATGATAGTAATATATTAATTAATAAAAAATAAACATAAAAGAAATGTCTTTTATGTTTATTTATGAAATCTTTATTATATC
Source organism: uncultured Clostridia bacterium (assembly GCA_944386155.1). GTDB lineage: Bacteria > Bacillota > Clostridia > TANB77 > CAG-508 > UMGS1994. The sequence goes on from CALWZY010000022.1 coordinate 10,741, forward strand.
AGTTGGATTATTCCTTGAAGCAACATTTATATTTATATCTTTTTCTTTAAATCCTTTTAGATTTATTTCTTCTACAACAGTTTTGTATGCAAGTTCTGGAAAGTTATTTTCTTTACTTAAATGTCCAAGCATAACTTTATAAAGTCCAGATGGAATTAAAGTAGATATAGCTTTACCAGCAGATGAATTAGAAAGATGTCCATTTAATCCACTAATTCTTTGTTTTAATCTATATGGATAATGGCAAAGCCTTAATATTTCAGGATCATAATTTGATTCAAGCATAATAAAAGAACTATTTTTTAAATTATTTATTAAATCATCATCAATATGTCCTATATCTGTTGCAATACTAATCTTTTTATTGTCTTTCATAATATTAAATCCACATGGATTTGCAGCATCATGAGGAGTTGCAAATGGTTTAATTTCTAATGACCCTATATTAAATTTATCACCAATATTAAATATTTTTCTATTATTTTCATCTATTTTATCTATTTGTGATGTCATTGCATGTAAAGTTTCATTATTTGAATATACAGGAATATTATATTTTTTAGAAAGTCCTCCTATACTCATAATATGATCAGAATGTTCATGAGTTACAAGTATAGCATCAATTTTATTTATATCTTTATTAATGCTTTCTAAACCTTCAATTATCTTTTTTTGACTTACACCTGCGTCAATTAGTATATTTGTATCTTCAGATGATACTAATAAACAATTTCCTGTACTACCACTATATAAACTACAAAAATTTAGCATTTGTATATCTAATCCTCTTCTTTTACTCTTTCAATATTTGCTCCAAGTTTTCTAAATTTACCTTCTATATCTTCATAACCTCTATCAATATGATTTAAGTTATATATTTCAGTTTTTCCTTCAGCAGCAATTCCAGCTATTATAAGTGCTGCACCAGCTCTTAAATCAGATGCATATACAGGAGCACCATATAATTTATCAACACCTTCAAAAAATGCTGATTGACCTTTTGATGTGATATTTGCTCCCATTTTATTTAATTCATAAGTATATTGGAATCTTGAATCCCAGATACTTTCATTAATAATACTTGTTCCCTTTGATAAAGCTAAACACACACCCATTTGTGGTTGAAGATCTGTTGGAAATCCTGGGTATGGTAAAGTTTTAATTGTTGCTTTTGTAGTAGGCTTATCCCACCATACTCTAACATGATCACCATTAGAATCAACATTTCCACCAATTTCTAATATTTTAGCAGTTAATGATTCTAAGTGTTTTGTTATACAATTTTTTACTAAGATATCACCTTTAGTAGCAATAGCTGCTAGCATAAAAGTACCAGCTTCTATTTGATCTGGAACTACTGAATATGTAGTGCCACCTTTTAGCTCTTTAACTCCATTTATTTTGATTATATCTGTACCAGCACCTCTAATATCAGCTCCCATAGTATTTAAGAAGTTTGCAAGGTCAACTACATGAGGTTCTTTTGCTGGGTTATCAATAATAGTTGTTCCTTCTGCAAGAACACTTGCTAATATAACATTTAAAGTAGCTCCTACAGAAACTATATCCATATAAATAGAAGTTCCTTTTAATCCGTTACATGAAGCAACTATGTTTCCACTTGAAACATTTACTGTTGCACCTAAAGCTTCAAAACCTTTTATGTGTTGATCAATAGGTCTAGGACCTAGATTACAACCTCCAGGAAGACCAACTTCAGCTCTTCCACATCTTCCTAGTAAAGAACCAATTAAATAATATGAAGCTCTGAATTTTCTAGTTATATCTAAAGGAGCTGTTGTAGATGTAATATTTCTTGAATCTACTGTAATTGTATGTTTATCTTGCCATGTAATTTTAGCTCCTAATGATTCTAATATTTCACAATAAATTTTTACATCGCTAATATCAGGTAAATTTTCAATAGTACAAACACCATTTATTAATAGTGTTGCAGGAAGTATTGCTACAGCTGCATTTTTTGCACCACTTATTTCTACTTCTCCTTTTAGTGATGTAGGTCCAGTTATTACTAATTTTTCCAATATATATACCCCCAATATGTTTGAAATTAATTAAAAATATAATTTGTTTTAATATTTTTATAAGTTATTAATTTATATAGTAACTATTTTTATGAATTGTTCTTATAATTTCATAATTTAATTTATAAAATAAGCGTAAAACAGCATTATTTTATATCCTATCAAAATATATCATAAAAGAGAATACTTGACAAGATGCTAAATGTATTAGAAATAAAAGTATTATTACGATTTATGAATTAAAAGAGCTAAAAATTTCTAGAATCTTAAATTTTACTTTATATTCTCCCTTTTTTGAACTAACAATATCATAGGATTCTTGATCAATATTATTTAGTAAAATTTCTTTAGATTCTTCTTTAAGCCACATTTCTGTATCTATAATGCAAAGAGGTGGGAACATGACACACCACCAATTTTCACCAGCTTGATTTCCTATTTTAATATTTAAACAGTCATACATTCCTTCAGGAAGAGATATGTCTCCATAATTTTTTGTCGGGAAATAACATTTTTCTATATTAAATGAATAATTATAATTATATCCATTTTTCTCAATAGTAGATTTTATAATAGAATTAATTTCATCTTTATGTGCGTTTATTATAGATATAACATCAGACTTCTTAGTATCTTTGGTAATAAAATTATTTATATAAGATAAAACATTATCTCTTATTTGTAATTTTAAATATTGATCTTCTGATGAATTACTATTTGCTACAATATGAAGCCTAAAAACTTCATTTGATAAATTATCAAAAACATAAGTGCTATAAGATTTAGCAGATAAAAATATGTAGATAATAAATAATAATAAAATGATAAAAGTTAGCTTTATAGATTTCATTAAATATCCTCCAAAATATAAAAGTGATTTGATTTTAGTATTAATTAAAAGAAGTATTAACAAAATAAAAGAAAAATATACTTAGATTATTTTGTATTAATATTGTCGAAATCTAGTATGTGATTTTTATTGACGTTTTTTAGTATATGGATATAAAATTTTAAAAATCTTTAGGAGGTAAATATGATAAATAAAACAAATGAAAAAGCATGTTGTTTTTATGTTAGTAAAAACCATTTATTAGTAATACTTATGTCATATTTAAAAAGTAATCTAAAAAGAAATAAAAAATTAAATGTATTTATGGAAGATGATTTTGAAAGAGAGAAAAAGAAGGTATTAGAAAAAGTAGATCTTGAGAATAATATTAAAGAAAAAATTTTAAACATAGAATGGAATAATAATCGAAGTGATAAACTTTTAAATGATAAATTGAAAGGGATAGTTATAATACAAGGAAGTATAGAATATATTAGAGAAATAAATAACAGATTAAAAAATAATATGAAAATCAAAATTATTAATTGTTATAAATTTACAGATTTTGAAATCAACTCAAGAGAAATATTAGAAAATCATGGAAATATAGTAAACACTAAGGGCGAGTATAAAATATCAGATATTTTTAATAAAAAAATAGTTAAAAATCCTGTATTGACTAAATAGCCGTAATGTTATAAGATATGTATGATTTGATTTTTATATTTAATAATGTATGAAAGGAGTTATACATATTGATGAACAACTTAAATGAAAAATTCAAAAAAGCAAAAGAGCTATTAAAAAAGAATGGTCAAGAACATTTATTGTTATATTACGATAAATTGGACGATGCAAAAAAAGAAGAATTATTAGATCAAATATTATCTATAAATTATGATCTAGCAAAACAATTATACAAAGCTGCTAAAGAAGAAGTTAGCTTTGAAGATATGACAATAGAACCTATTGAATATATTGACAAATCTAAATTAACAGTAGATGAAACTAAAAAATATGAAGAAATTGGTGCAGAAGCTATAAAAGCAAATAAATATGCAGTTGTAACTATGGCAGGAGGTCAAGGTACTAGATTAGGACACACTGGACCTAAAGGAACTTTTGATATGGGACTTGAGTCTCATAAATCTTTATTTGAGTTACTTTGTGACACTTTAAAAAGAGCTAGAGATGAATATAAAGTTGTAATTCCTTGGTACATAATGACAAGTAGAGAAAATAACGCTGAAACAGTAGCTTTCTTTGAAAGAAATAATTATTTTGGATATCCAAAAGATGCAATTAAGTTCTTTGTTCAAGGAGAACTTCCTATGATATCTATGGATGGAAAAATATTATTAGATGAAAACGGATTAGTTAAAGAAGCTGCAGATGGTCATGGCGGAACTTTAAAAGCAATGGGTAAAAATAAAATCATTGAAGAAATGAAAAATAATGGTATCGAGTGGGTATTTATAAGTGGTGTAGACAACGTTTTAGTAAAATCAGTTGATCCTATACTTCTTGGAATGAGTATTGATGCTAAAGTTTTAGGAGCAGTAAAGACAATAGAAAAAACTGATCCAAAAGAAAAAGTTGGAGTATTTTGTAGAAAAAATAAAAAGGTAGGAGTTATTGAATACACAGAAATTTCTGAAGAAATGGCAAATATGAGAGATGATTATGGTTCTTTAGTTTATGGTGATGCAAATGCTATATTCCATTTATATAATATAAAAGGACTAGAGAAAGTCTCTGATGTAAGATTACCTTATCACACAGCAGTTAAAAAGGCAAAATATATTGACTCAGAAGGAAAGTTAGTAATTCCAGAAAAGCCTAATGCATATAAATTTGAATTATTTATATTTGACTCATACGAAATGCTTGATGATGTAGTAGTATTAAGAGTAAAAAGAGAAGAAGAATTTGCTCCAATTAAAAATGCTGAAGGAGCAGATAGTCCAGAGACTGCAAGAAAACTTTACACAGATTATTGGAATAGAATGGAATATCTAAGTAAATATGAGAAATGGTGTAAAGATGCAAATATTGATAAATCATTAAGAGATGAATTATTTGCAATTAAAGGTAATGAAGAAGAAATTAAAGATAGATTTTATAAAGATTTAGATTTTGGTACAGCAGGATTAAGAGGTATAATTGGTGCTGGTACAAATAGAATGAACTATACAACAGTAGGAAAAGCAACACAAGGTTTAGCAAATTATATTCTAAATCAAGGAACTGCTGATAAAGGTGTAGTTATTTCTTATGATTCTAGAAAAATGTCAAAAGAATTTAGTGAATACACAGCACTATGTTTTAATGCAAATGGAATTAAGACATATATAATGGATGAATTAAGACCTGTTCCAGAACTATCTTTTGCAATTAGAGAATTAGGAGCTACAGCAGGTATAATGATTACAGCCAGTCATAATACAGCTCAATATAATGGTTATAAAGTATATTGGGATGATGGAGCACAAATAGTATCACCACGTGATAAAGATATAATTGCAGAAGTAAATAAAGTTGATTATGCTGACATTAAAACAATGTCAAGAGACGAAGCTGGAGATAAGAGATTATATTTTAAAGTAGGAAAAGCAATAGATGATGCTTATAATAGAACTATAAAAAAATTATCTTTAAATCCAGAAGTTATAAAAAAGGTTGAAAAAGATATAAAAATAGTTTACACACCTTTACATGGTGCTGGAAATAAAGCTGTTCAAAGAGTTTTAGATGAACTAGGATTTACTAATGTATATGTAGTTCCAGAGCAAGAGTTGCCAGATGGACATTTCCCTACAGTTGTTCATCCAAATCCAGAAGATCCAAAAGCTTACGACCTTGCACTAAGACTTGCAAAAAGAGTAGATGCAGATCTAGTTTTAGCAACAGATCCTGATACAGATAGACTTGGAATTCAAGTTAAAAATGATAAAGGTGAATATGAGTTATTCACAGGAAATATGACAGCAATGCTTGTTGCTGAATACATATTATCTCAAATGAAAGAAAAGAAGACTCTTCCAAAAAACGGAACTTTAATTAAAAGTATAGTTTCTACAAATTTAGCAGATGATATAGCAAAAGAATATGGTGTAGAATTAATAGAAGTTCTTACAGGATTTAAATATATTGGTGAACAAATGAGATTATTTGAAGAAAATAAAGATAAACAATATATTTTTGGATTTGAAGAGAGTTATGGATGCCTATATGGTGACCATGCAAGAGATAAAGATGGTGTAGTAGCAGTAATGATGCTTTGCGAAGCAGCAGCTTACTATAAGAGCAAAAATATAACTTTATGGGAACAAATGCAAAACATTTATAAAAAATATGGATATTATAAAGAAACTCCAGTTTCAATTACATTAAAAGGTGCTGATGGAGCTAAGAAGATTAAACAAATTACAGATTCTTTAAGAGTAAATCCTATTAAGAATTTTGGTAAATATAAAGTATTAGTTACTAGAGATTATCAAACAGGAGTTGCTAAAGACATGAAGACAGGTAAAGAAACTGTATTAGATCTTCCAAAATCAAATGTTCTATATTATGAACTTGAAAACAATGAATGGTGTTGTGTTCGTCCTTCTGGAACTGAACCTAAACTAAAATTATATATAGGTGTTAAAGGAAAATCAGAAGAAGATGCAACAAAGAGAATGGAAGAATTAAAAAACGAAATGCTTACTATTATTGAATAAGACAGATAAAAGTAAGCTAAAAGAAAAGTTAAATAAAAGTTAAAGAAAAAAGTAAATAATTTAACAAGTTAAAAGAAGGTTGATTAATCAATCTTCTTTTTCTTATGAGAAAAACGGAGGATATTTAAAGTAAATATAGATTTCCGTAGATAGTTTTAGCTTAAGATAAAATGTTTTCTATTGATTTTTTAAGAAAAGTATAATAGAATAAGAACACTGTATGAGAAAAATAGCAAAAAATATCACAAAAAGAAGATAACTTTTTTTATATTAATACTTACAATCGACATCTTTTTTAAAGATTATGTTATTTAATATAAGAAAAGTATGAGGTGGTAAGGATGTTTCAAAATTTAGCAGAAGGTTTAACAGATAGAATAAAAAAAATAAAAGTTAATATTGAAAATAAAGTAGATAGTGTAGAAGGGAAAAGTAGATTATTATTAGTTAATAATATTGTGATTTATATTATTGCTTTTTTAATTTCTATGATGTCTATCAATGGATTAGTTACTCCATTTGCACTTGCTATATTTGTAGCTTGTTGTAATAGTAATGTTCCTGCTGGAATTGTTTTATTAGTTACTATTGTAGGTAACTTTATTGGATTTGGTTTTGATTCTACTTTATCATATATTTTAAATGTATTAGTTTTTATTTTTTCAATACTTATATTTAAACCAATAATTCAAGACAATAGAAATGAAATGACTAAACTAGGAAAGAATTTATTGATTTCAACTATTTTTGTACAAGTTATTAAATGTATTTTTAATAAAAACTTACTTGTATATGATGTTTTAATAAGTTTATCTAGTGTTGTATTAACATATGTATTTTATAAAATATTTATAAATAGTTTAGTTGTTGTTAAAGAATTTAATAAGGATAAAGCTTTTTCAATCGAAGAAGTAATTGGAGCTACAATATTAGTTACTGTTGCAGCTTGTGCACTAAATCCAATTTCTATATTCGGAATTTCTATAACTAATATAATATGTATATTTATGATTTTAGCTTTAAGCTTAAGAAGTGGAGTTTTAGTTGGAGCTACAACAGGAATTTCAATAGGACTTATATTAGGAATATTAGGATTAGTAACTCCAGTACAAATATTAGCTTTTGCAATTTCTGGATTTTTTGCTGGATTATTATCAAGATTCGGAAAAATTGCTACAGTGATTGGATTTTTTGCGGGTAATGTCATAATTGAATATATTTCCACAGGATTTGCGATTGAACTTATTCCGATAATAGAAATATTAGTAGCTGGAATATTGTCAATGTTTGTTCCAAAATTTGTAGGAATAGATATACAAGAAATATCTGATGATGTTAAACTATTAGAATGGCAAGATGGTGTAAGACTATCTGATGCAACAGATACTAAAAATAGATTAGATAGTATTTCAGGAGTCGTTGCAGAGATGGCAAAAGCCTTAGGAATAAAAGATAGAACTCTTATAGAAAATGAAATTGATAATATAAACAATAGCAAAGTAATGTTTGTAGAAGATTTATTAAATAATCTTGAAAGATTTCCAAACAATATCCTTTATGATGATTTAATGAATCTTGAAAGTGGAATTATAGAAGATATCTATATAATTATGATTGAAAAGTCAGAAATGACAAAAGAAGATTTAATGAAAATATTTGAGAAGAGAAAAAATTATATAGTTGGTTTAGAAAATAATGATGTCATTAAAGAAGATATTGATCAAATAATAAGAATTATAAATAGAACTTATAGAATTAATGAAATGAGTTTTAATTGGAAGACAAGATTCGAAGAACATAGAAAAACAATGTCAAAACAGTTAAAAGGAGTTTCAAAAGCAATAAATGAAATAGCAGATGAGATAACAAAGGAAAAAGAAGAAAAGTCAAAATATAAAGATAAAGAAATACAAATTAGAGACCTTTTATTTCAAAAAGGTGTGGATATAAAAGATATAAAGATAAAAAAAGCACATTCTGGAAAGATATTTGTTGATATTTATTATGAAAATATTGCTATTGTAAAAGAGAAAGACAAAATTAAGTTTATAGAGAATATAATTTCTAAAGTCTGTGATGAAAAAGTCATGCTACAAAAAGATACAAGTAATATTGATGCAAGTAGTTATATGCAAAGATATACTTCAGAAGATAAGTATACAATGCAACTTGGTTATGCAAAGACTACTAAATCAGGGAATAATATATCTGGAGATAGTAGTATTCAAATAAAATTAGAAGATGATAAATGTTTAATTGTATTAAGTGATGGAATGGGCTCTGGTATAGAAGCTAGAAAAAGTAGTCAGATAGTTATTAAAATGATGAAAAAATTGCTTTCAGCTGGATTTGACAAAGATGATTCAGTAGAACTTATTAATTCCACAATAAAATTAACAACAGAAGAAGTTTATGCTACTATTGATACATCAATATTTGATTTATATAATGGTACAGTAGAGTTTATAAAAAACGGTGCTTGTAAAACATATATAAAGAACAAACAAAATATAGATGTTGTGGAATCAAATTCACTTCCACTTGGCATATTAAATAATGTTGAGGTATCTGTATTTGATAAAGATATTTCAGATGGTGATATATTTATTATGTGTACAGATGGAGTTATAGATTCAAAAGAAGAAGAACAAGGTGATAAGTGGTTTATTAAGTTACTAAAAAATATAAGTACAAATAATGTTCAAAAAATGGCAGATATTTTACTTAATGAAGCAGTGGATAACAATTATGGTATATGTAAAGATGATATGAGTGTAATTGTTGTAAAAGTTTCAAAGAAAAATAAGAAATAAACAAGTTAAATTCTGTAAAAGAAGAACAAAAGGTAAAAAAGAAAAAAGTAAAATAAAAGTAAAAATAAAGATAAAGATAAACTAAAATTAAATAAAATAAACAAAGAAAGAAAATAAATAAAGAAAAGTAGTTTTAGAATTTCTAAAACTACTTTTTTAATTTAATAATTGCATGAAGTTTAGTTTTATCTATACTTTGAACTACAATAACATGTTCAAAATCAGATATTTTTGTATATGAACACAATACATCATGATGTAATTTACATTCGTTTTTATAATTTACTGTAATTTCTGAAAAATCAGTTTCAGAATAATCATCATCTGATAATAATTCTAAAGCTATTTCTAAATATTTTAAATTATTTACATGTTTATTTGAATCAATATCTCTACGCTCTATAGTATATTCTTTTGTTTTATCTACTTTTTCTGGAATACGCAATTTAGGAATAGGCTCATCGAATACTTTTTTATTAACAGGTCCGTAAGCATTTTCAATCTCTTCTGTAACTATTGCAACTGAATGATCTTTTGGATTTACCATAATCCATTTAGTACTTGCAAGAGCAACTAGTTTATCTTTTATATAAACCTCAAAATTACGTACAGATAAAGAATGTGATAAATTTTCAGCCCAAGTTCTAATTTCTATTTCATCTAATAAATGTGGATTTTCTAAAATTTTAACTTTCCAACCAACAAGTAGAAAACCAATATGAGTTTTATCTATTGTAGATAAGCCATAACCAACAGTTTCAGAGTGCATTCCAGCTGCATCTACTAAATATTTCATTAAAGAGATATTTTTTAGTTCTAGTTTATCTGTAACATCTTCAAATGTTATTGTATATTTTTTTGTGAATACTCCCATTTAATTTACCTCCAAACTAAAAAATATTATACCACAAAATATGTTTTTTAGATAGTTCATTTGTAGAGTAAATATAAACTTAATAAAATATGGTTAATAATTGATATTTATATAAGTAAATAAAAATGGAATATAAAATAAATTAAAAAGAAAATAAAAAAGAATTAAAAAAGAAATATCTATATAAAAAAGATTGCTCTTTATAGCATGAAAGTATTGTAAAATAAAACTAAATTTGATATAGTTATGATGTAATTTATAAAGTTATATTGGAGGAATTATGAGTAGAGGTAGAAGATTTGATGATGAACCCAAATTAAATATAAAAAAGGTAATTGCAACAGTAATTGCTTTAATTGTAATAATTATGGTAATTGTTTCAATAGTTGCATTGTTTAATAAAAAAGAAGTTGTTCAGGTAAATGAACCTGTAGAATATTTCTCATA
>CALWZY010000023.1 GCA_944386155.1 uncultured Clostridia bacterium
TTTTTTTGGAGGAAATATGAATTTTAAGATACATTCAGAATATAAGCCAACAGGAGATCAGCCTGAAGCAATTAAATATTTGTCTGATGGGATTAAAGAAGGAAAAAAGTTTCAAACTCTTCTTGGTGTTACTGGTTCTGGTAAAACTTTTACAATGGCAAATGTAATTGAAAAAGTTCAAAGACCAACACTAGTTTTAGCACATAACAAAACTTTAGCAGGACAATTATATTCTGAATTTAAAGAATTTTTCCCAGAAAACGCAGTAGAATATTTTGTATCATATTATGATTATTATCAACCAGAAGCATATATTGCTCAATCAGATACTTATATAGAAAAAGATGCTTCTATAAATGATGAAATAGATAAACTTCGTCATTCAGCAACAGCTTCTTTATTTGAAAGAAGAGATGTAATTATTGTAGCATCAGTATCATGTATCTATGGCTTAGGTGATCCAATAGACTATGAAAATATGATAGTATCTCTAAGACCAGGAATGGAAAAGCCAAGAAATGAAGTAATGAAAAAATTAATTACGATGCAATATACTAGAAATGAACTCGATTTTAAAAGAGGAACTTTTAGAGCAAAAGGTGATGTTTTAGAAATATATCCATCTAACAAGGAAGAATCAGCAATTAGAGTTGAATATTGGGGAGATGAGATAGATAAAATATCAGAAATAAATCCTTTAACTGGAAAAGTAATTGCTTCTAGAAATCATGTAATGATTTATCCTAATTCACATTATGTTACAACTAAGGATAAAAGAGATAGAGCAATAGAAACTATTGAAGCAGAACTTGAAGAGAGAATTAAATATTTTAAAGAAAATAAAAAATTAATTGAAGCACAAAGAATTGAAGAAAGAACTAATTTTGATATAGAGATGCTTAAAGAGACAGGCTTTTGCCAAGGTATAGAAAATTATTCTAGACATATTAGTGGTAGACCTGCTGGAAGTGCTCCATATACATTATTTGATTATTTCCCTGATGATTTTTTACTTTTAATAGATGAATCACATGCTACAATACCACAAGTAAGAGCAATGTATAATGGAGATAGAGCAAGAAAAGAATCTTTAGTAAATTACGGATTTAGACTTCCTTCTGCATTTGATAATAGACCACTTAAATTTAATGAATTTGAGGATAGAATTAATCAATGTATATTTGTTAGTGCAACACCTGCTGAATATGAAAAAGAACATTCTAAAGAAAATGTAGTAGAACAAATTATAAGACCTACTGGACTATTAGACCCATTAATTGAAGTAAAACCAGTAGAGAATCAAATTGATGATTTAATAACTCAAATAAATGAAAGAACTGAAAAAGGCGAAAGAGTTTTAGTAACTACTTTAACTAAAAAGATGGCAGAAGATTTAACAGCATATCTTAAAAATATTGGAATTAAAGTTAGATATATGCATTCAGATATAAAGGCTTTAGAGAGAATGGAGATAATAAGAGATTTAAGACTCGGCGAATTTGATGTATTAGTTGGAATAAATCTTTTAAGAGAAGGTTTAGACATACCAGAAGTTTCTTTAGTTGCAATCTTAGATGCAGATAAAGAAGGATTTTTAAGATCAGAAAGATCATTAATACAGACAATCGGACGTGCTGCAAGAAATACAGATGGAAAAGTTATAATGTATGCTGATGCTTTAACAGAGTCTATGGAAAAAGCAATTAGCGAAACAAATAGAAGAAGAAAAATACAAAAAGAATATAATGAAAAACATGGAATTACTCCAAAAACAATTAAGAAATCTGTAAGAGAAGTAATTAAAGCTACAATAGTAGAAGATGTTTCAGCAAAATATAACATAAATAAAGATGAATCTATAGAAGATATAATAAATAAACTTACAGATGAAATGCTAAAAGCTGCAAGCAATATGGAATTCGAAAAAGCAGCAGAGCTAAGAGACAAGATTAAAGAGTTAGATAATATGAAATAATAAATTAAAAAAGAATAAATAATAAGTTTGTCTCATATTATCTAGTAGTAAAGTGAGATGATTAATATATGAGCTTAGATAAAAAACATTTAGGATCAGGACGTTTTATAGATGCAAATTATCCTGATTATATAGTAGTTAGAGATGTTCATGAAGGTGATGTAAAAGGAAAGATGGAACTTTCAAGAGCTGTAAAAATAGATGAAGTAGAAGATTTAAAGCCAAGAAGAGGAATCTTTAAACCAATGCATGAAATCTTTAAAAAGAGAAAAAACAAAAAAGTTTATAGATATGCAAATCATTATGGAGAATATGTTGCATATAGAATAGCAGAAGAAATTGGTGTTCCAGCATGTATTGTTGATATGGCAAAAAGAAAACATACAAATAAATATACTAGAAAAACATCAGATATAGAAGGATGTATAAGTTATATACATAAACTTAAAGGAGATTCAGTAGTATCTGGAATTACAATACTTGAAGAATATAGAAGAGAAGTTCTAGAAAAACAAGGAATACAGTCAAATGCTTCAGACAATAATAATATAGATACGATTATTAAAGCAGTAGATTGGTATTTAAGAAAAAAGTCTGATTTGTCTAATCAAAGAATAAATGAAATATTAAAATCTATTGTAGAGATGACTGTGTTTGATTGTGCTTTTGGAAATTCAGATAGAAATGATGATAATTGGGGAATTTGGTTTAAACCAAACGAAGAAGATGTAAATCAAAGAGTTGAACTTTATCCAACTTATGATAATGAAAGAATATTAGGATTTATGGAAAGAGAAGATGTTGTAAAAGCTATCTTAGAAGATGATGATACTATTAAAAGATATCATAATGAAACATTACTTTCTAGAATCGGTTTTCCTCCTAAAAAAGAAAAAGTAAATTATAAAGATATGATAAAATATCTATTAGATAATTATCCTGAATGGACAAGAAGCGGATTAGATAAAGTCTTAAATTTAAGAGAAAAAGATTTAGAAGATATACTTTCTGAGTGTGAAGGCTTAGAAGCTTCTTATAAAATGTTTAGTATGGCAATATTCAAAGATAGAAGAGAAAATATAAGACAATGTTTAAATGAATATTATTTAAAACAAAGCGCTAAAAAATATGAAGGAGAAGAATTATAATAATTGGAGGAATTTGTATGGATGTTTTATATTTAAAATGGCATGATTTAGATGAAGACAAAAAATATATTATTGGAGCTTTATGTAAGAAAAATAATAAATATTACTTTAAATTAAGCAAGGAACATGTAGAAGAAGCGGAAAAACATGGCTTTTCAATGTTTACAATACCTTTTTCTGATTTTGATAAAATATATGAAAGTGATGAAATTTTTTCAATATTTAAAATAAGACTACCAAAGATAGAAAATTATGACGAAGAAGATTTAAAAGAATTTTTAGATGAAATGGGAATGGATAAGTTCGATGAATTTGAATATCTAGATAAAACAAAAGGAATAATAAGTCAAGATAATTTTATTGTAGAAAAGGAGAAATAAATGATGTATAGTTTTAGAAATATTGATAGCTATATACCAAAAGAATATGAAAGAGCAGGAGCACTAAAGGACAAACTTTGGTTTGAAGATCCTAAATCTATCGATCCAGAAACATCAAAAATAGTGAGGGGACTTTTTAAACCTAGAAGAAAAGAAGCTTATCATCCATATGAATTGTTTTGTGGTAACCATTATGGAGAAGTTGCTGGATATTGTTTAGCAAAGATGATAAACATGCCTTCTTGTAGAGCAGAACTTGTAGATGTTCATACAGAAAAGAATCCATATACAAGAGGAAATATTAAACATAAAATTGGAACAATGGTTTACAGTAGACTAAGAAATAGAGAAGAGCTAATTCCAGGGAAAATAGTAGTCGAAGGTTTAAAAATGGATAATCCTGAAAAATATGAAGAACTTTCTTCTAGTTCACGTTATTATTATGGAGATGCAAATAATAATAATATTGAAATAATTCTTGCGTCAATCGAAAATACTATGAAAAAAGCAGGTATTACAAGTCATAAAATTGAAGAAGTTAAAGCTAAAATGATTCAGATGGCAATATTTGATTGTGCCTTTGGTAACAATGATAGACACGATGAAAATTGGAGTATGAGTTATATAGGCAAAAATAGAGAAACTTTAGATTTGTATCCTGCATATGATAATGAAAGAGTTCTTGGTTTATATGAAAATTTAGATTTAATTTCACATGCAGTTAATAGCGAGAAAGTTCCTGAAGTTTCTACTGAAGTATTAACTTCTAGAATTGGATTTCCTGGTAAACCAGAAAAAGTTAAATATTATGAGTTATTAGAATATTTAGGTGAGCATTATCCAGAAGTTACAAAACAGACTATACAAACTATATTAAATAATGTATCTAGTAAAGATGTTGCTCAAATGCTTTCTGAAATGGAAGATTTGCCGCCAGAATATATAGAATTTGGAACGTTAATGTTTTCAGAAAGAAGAAAAACATTAGAAAGAGTTTTAAGTAATATTAAATATAATGAAGTAAGCAAAGGAATGACTAAAACTATGCAAAGTCAAGGAGCAAAATCTTCTTTAGAAGAAGTTTCTTTATAATTAAAATAGAAAATAAAAAACAAAATGATAAATATTAAATAATAAATGGTAAATATTATATATTATATATTGATTATTAAAAATTAAATAAATTGAAAGACGCCCACTACAGATTTTCTGCAGTAGGCGTCTTTTTGAGTAAACTTAAAATCAAATTGGTCGGTTACGGTTTTTGTTACTTAAGCCCAAGCTCCTTTTCAGCAGCATACCACTCAAACGAGAGCTCCTCGGTAAGAGAATCGAGGCTCTGATAGAAGAGCTTCTGATAGATCAGGGCATAGATCTCGCAAACGTTGCCGGCGACATAATCCGGAATTTCCGGGGCTGGACCGTCTTCAATCCCGTGCCAGGAAAGTGAGCTCACATAGTCACGCAGATACTGTTTGTCCATGCTCTTCTGAGGCTTTCCAACCTCAAAAGTGTTGGCATTCCAGAAACGACTGGAATCAGGAGTGAACAGTTCAT
Organism: uncultured Clostridia bacterium; assembly: GCA_944386155.1. Taxonomy (GTDB): domain Bacteria; phylum Bacillota; class Clostridia; order TANB77; family CAG-508; genus UMGS1994. The sequence continues at coordinate 5,061 of CALWZY010000023.1, forward strand.
CAATGAGTGTGAGGTTCAGGTTTTCGTCAAGGCCAAACTCGAATTTGGTATCGGCCATGATGATGTCGCAGTTCATACAGTACGTGTATCCAAACTCGTACAGATTGATTGCGACTTCACGAATCTGCTCGCAGAGCTTTTCTGCAAACTCGTCACAATACTCGTCAAAAGACATCTCTTCGTCAGGATCTTTCTTCCCGTTTGCTTCACAGCACATGAAGTCACAACCGCCTTTGCAGTCGCATTCTTCACAGTCAACTTCTTCTTCGTCGAAGATGTCAGAAAAAAGACCATAGATATAGTCTTTCATGAGAATGACAAGTTCGTCATAGTCAATGTTGCGGTCATGTTTACCTTCATCTTCTTCCTTTGTGGAAGGAGTGAAGATAGGTTCGTACAGTTTTTCGGACTCTTCAAGACCTTCAGGAAGTTCGATCCCACAGATAGTGCCATCTTCCTTATAGGAATCCCAACTATGAGAAGACGGGATGTAATGGCCACGAACGATGAATTCGAACGGGAGTTTGTAGCAGGGTTTAGCTGCGACAACCCTTCCCATCTGGTCAGGTTTTGCTCCAAGAACGAGCAACGTGTGTGCATCGGTTGCAATCAGGTGGTTTTGGATGATATGCTCTGTGAGCTTCATCCAGCGGATGGACATCTGATTTAAGATAAGACCCCTGTGAGGAATCTCAATCGGGAGGTTGGAGTCAAAAGCAGAAACGCGATTCGTTCTGTCTAAGACAACATACTCTCCTGCGTAGATGTCGCAAACTTTGCCCCGTCTAATGGGCTTACCTAAGTTTTGCATAGTGTCTACCTCTCTTTTTGATTATTTACTCATAACTTTAACATTCATTAATAAATGTATTGTCAAAGAATGCTTAAGTTTTGAGCATGCATCTATTATACAACGGCTATATATAAAAGTAAAGGATAATATTTTGTAAGTTATTGTCTAAAAAAGTTAAGGTGGTCCTAACAGATAGGACCACCAGTGGTGCATGTAAAGAATTACTATATGGTTACATGCTCAAGCTTTTTAGAGACTTGGGCATAATATTTGTCAGACAATAGCTCTGAAGATGAATATCTGTCAAAGCATCTTTTTGCCTGAAAAAAATACTCGATGTTTTTCCCATCAACACTTTTGACCATTACGCCACCATTAGATGTTCTTTTGATGATGTATGGTAAGTTTGCTGTTTCATCGATAGATACGCAATTATATTCTTCGAGAAGTTTACTGTATGTTTCATCAAGAAGATTTTTTGCGCTTTTGTAGTTTCGTTTGTCATTAGAATAATCTCTTATAATTAGTATAATATACAAGATAGAGAAAATTGCAAGGCAAACGAATGCAGTGTTATAAAGCAAGTCTATAATATTACCAACCTCCTTTTTAACATGCACCACGGGATGAAAATTCAATCCTATAAATATTATACCATATTTTGATGATTAAATAAAATTTTAAAGTTCTAGGTTTCTAATGATTTTATGTATTTTAAAATATTTTATAAAAAAATTAGTTTAAAAAATCAAAATATTTACTAAAAACTATTTGTGAAAATATAAATATATGATATAATAATACCGTTTGTAAATAAAGGGGGCATATTATGAACGATAAAATTATAATTAAAGGTGCTAAAGAGCATAATTTAAAAAATATAAATGTAGAAATACCAAGAGATAAATTAGTTGTATTTACAGGACTTTCTGGTTCTCGGAAAATCGTCTTTAGCTTTTGATACAATTTATGCAGAAGGTCAAAGAAGATATGTAGAAAGTCTATCTTCATATGCTAGACAATTTTTAGGATTAATGGAAAAACCTGATGTTGAAAGTATTGAAGGATTATCTCCTGCTATATCTATTGATCAAAAAACAACATCTAAAAATCCAAGATCAACTGTTGGAACAGTAACTGAAATTTATGATTATATTCGTTTATTATATGCAAGAATTGGTGTGCCATATTGTCCTAAATGTGGTAAAAAGATAGAAAGACAATCTTTAGATCAAATAGTAGATTCTATTATGGAATTAGAGCAAGGTACAAAAATACAAATATTAGCCCCAATAGTTAGAGGAAAAAAAGGTGAATTTACAAAACTTTTAGAAAGTTTTCAAAAAGAAGGTTTTATAAGAGTTAAAGTAGATGGAAGTTTATATGAACTTTCAGATGATATAGAAATAGAGAGAAATAAGAAACATAATATAGATATAATAGTTGATAGATTAGTAATAAAAGAAGACATTAGAAATAGACTTGCAGAATCTGTTGAAACAGCCCTAAAACATGCAAATAATTTAGTAAAAGTTGATATTGCAGGTAAAGAAGAAAAGCTATTTAGTGAAGACTACGCATGTCCTGATTGTGGAATAAGTTTTGAAGAATTGAATCCAAGAATGTTTTCATTCAACAATCCTTTTGGTGCATGTCCTGAATGTACAGGTATTGGTTATTTAATGAAAATGGATGAGGATTTAATTATTCCAGATAAATCTAAAACATTATATGATGGAGTAAAAGCTTTTGGAGCAAGTACAATGAAAAAAGGCGAGACAATGGCTAAAATGTATTTTGAAAGCATCGGTAGACATTATGGGGTAGATATTAAAAAACCGATTAAAAAGCTTCCTAGAGAGTTTTTAGATAAGATTTTATATGGTACAGGTAATGAAGTAATAGATTTCGAGTTTGAATCAGTAAATGGAACAAGACATTTTTCAACTCCTTTTGAAGGAGTAATTCCAACTTTAGATAGAAGATATAGAGAAACAAAATCTCAAGGTATGAGAGAATTTTATGAGATGTATATGAGTAATTCTCCTTGTCCTTCTTGTCATGGTGCAAGACTAAAACCTGAAGTGCTAGCTGTAAAAGTTGGAGATAAAAATATAAAAGAACTTACAGATATGCCAATTAGAAGAATAAAAGAATATCTAATGAACTTAAAATTAAATAAAAAAGACCAAATGATAGCAGATAGAATATTTAAAGAATTAGAAAAAAGACTACAGTTTCTTATTGATGTTGGTCTTGAATATTTAACACTATCTAGAAGTGCTGGAACTCTATCTGGTGGAGAGGCACAGAGAATAAGACTTGCAACTCAAATAGGATCTGGATTAACAGGTGTAGTATACATTTTAGATGAACCAAGTATTGGACTTCATCAAAGAGATAACGCAAAATTAATAGATACTATGAAAAAAATGAGAGATCTAGGAAATACTTTAATTGTAGTAGAGCATGATGAAGATACTATGTATGCAGCAGATCAAATAATAGATATTGGTCCTGGAGCTGGAGTTCATGGTGGATATTTAGTAGCACAAGGAACAGCAGAAGAAATTAAACAAGTTCCAGAATCTATTACAGGACAATATTTAAGTGGTAAAAAGAAAATATTAGTTCCTAAAAAAAGAAGAAAATCTAATGGAAAATCAATCGAAATAGTAGATGCAACTGAAAATAATCTTAAAAATGTAACTGTGAAATTTCCACTTGGAGTATTTAATTGCGTTACAGGAGTTTCTGGTTCAGGAAAAAGTACTCTTGTAAACGAAGTATTATATAAATATTTAGCAAGAGAATTAAACGGCTCAAATGAAAAACCAGGAAAATGTGAAAAAATAAAAGGTATAGAAAATATTGATAAAATAATTAATATTGATCAGTCACCAATAGGTAGAACTCCAAGATCTAATCCTGCAACTTATACAGGTGTATTTGATGTAATAAGAGAATTATTTGCTGAAACTAATGAAGCAAAAATGAGAGGATATCAAAAAGGTAGATTTAGTTTTAATGTTTCAGGTGGTAGATGTGAGGCATGTCAAGGTGATGGTATATTAAAAATAGAAATGCACTTTTTGCCTGATATATATGTTCCTTGCGAAGTATGTAAAGGGAAAAGATATAATAGGGAAACTCTTGAAGTTAAATATAAAGGAAAAAGTATTTCTGATGTATTAGATATGACTATTGAAGAAGCTTTAGATTTTTTTGGAAATGTTCCAAGAATAAAACAAAAAATACAAACATTATATGATGTAGGACTTGGATATATAAAACTTGGACAACCGTCAACTACACTTTCTGGAGGAGAAGCTCAAAGAGTTAAACTTGCCTCAGAACTTTCAAAAAGACCTACAGGAAAGACTTTATATATATTAGATGAACCAACTACTGGACTTCATATCGCAGATATTCATAGATTAGTTGACATTTTGCATAGATTAGTAGATACAGGAAATACAATTATTGTAATAGAACATAATCTTGATTTAATAAAAACTGCAGATAATATTATTGATTTAGGACCTGAAGGTGGTGAAAATGGAGGAGAAGTTATAGCTATCGGAACTCCTGAACAAATAGTTAAAAATGAAAGATCTCATACAGGAAGATTTTTAAAGAAATATTTGGAATTATAAAACATTAAAATAAAAAGCAAAATAGTAAAATAGTTAAATAGTCTTAAGATATGTATATCATATACTTAAGACTATTTTTGTTACAAAAAAGTTATAAAAATGATAAGAAAAAGAAATACAAATCAAATAGTCTTAATGCTATACTATAATTGATATAATAAAGGGGTAATTAAGATGTTTTCAGTATTTGAAAAAATTAAAAACTTTTTTAAAAGTAAACATATGAAAAGAATAGCTGAAAGTAGTGATACATCTAGGCTTTTCTGGTTAATTAAAAAAGAAAAAGATATTGGCAAGATACAATGTATGTTGTCTAATTATGTTACTGTTTTATCATCAGATGAAATTTTAGAAATTATATCTAAAATGCCAGTAAAAAATAGGCTTGATATGTTGTCATCTTATAAAAGATATATTACTCCATATGATTTGTCAGAATTTATAGTTAAAAAGCTAGATACAGATTGGAAAATTAAAGCTTTAAATGAATTTAAAGATATTTTAGACATATTTGATATATATAAGATTTTTGAAAATATATCTCCTGATAAAAGGATAGAAGCATTAGATGTAATTGTAGATAGATTAGATTCTTCAAATTTGGCAGATATGATTAAAAAATATGTACCTTATTCACAAAGGAAAGAGGCAATTTTAAAATATGATAATCAGCTAGATGTATTTTCTAAAGTTGGTATAATAAAAAAGATGCCATCTAACGATATAGCAGAAGTTTTAGAAAAATATAAAGATATTTTATCTAGTAGTAATATTTTAGAAATATTAGATAAAGTTCCTTCTAGCAAAATAGAAAAAGTCATAAATGTAGTTAAAGATAAACTTACAAGTTCAAGTTTAGCTGATATAATAACATATAAGGCTTTAGAAAAAGATAGACTTAATTTACTTTTAGAATGTAGTGATTATATTGAACCTGCAATGATAGCAGATATTATTAAAAATGCACTAGATAATGAAAATAGAAAAATTGCTATTTTACATTTAAAAGATAAATTAGATGAGAAATTAATTGGTGAGATTGTACAATATTATTTAAAAGATGATAAAGAGTTAATTGAACAATTAAAAAATAATATGTATGAAGAAGATTATAATTATTTAAAGAAAATAGGTTAAAAGTAGGGTAATAAAAATGGAAGAAAATAAGTTTGGAACTTTTATGCTTGATGGGCAGATGGTAAATATAGATAATATGTCAGTAAATGATTTAGAAGAAATGAATAAAAAATTCGAGATGGAAGAGATTAAATCTAGAACAGAAATCAATAAATTATTAGAAGAAATATTAAAATAAGAAGGTAAATTAAATGGATAATACAAATAATTCTCAGAACAACTCAAAAAAAGATATTGCAAAAAGAGTTTTAAAAAATTCTGCAAAAACTATTCCAAAAGCTGCTTTTAGAGGTAGTATGCATCTTGGAAAAGGTGTGTTTAAAGCAGTAGGAGCTGTTTCAAGAAGTAAATTTGCAAGAGAACTAGTTGCTTTAGGTTTAGTTGCAGGTACAACGATAGCTTTTGCTCCTGAGCTTCTTATGTTAGGAGCTTGTAAAGGAGTAATAGACAAAGTAGTTTTTGATAAACACAATGTAGTATCACACGAAGCAAGAGGAATGTTTCACATGATGAAGGATTTGGCAAAAGTTCCAACAGATCTTGTAGGTGATCTATTAAATGAAGCATCTAGAGGTGGAGAGAAACTAACTCAACTAGGATTAGATGCAACAAGATAGTTTTAAGGGAGTTTATTATGGAACAAAAAGATAGATTTATGGAAGCTTTAAGAAAGCTAAATGAAATTGAATCATCTAGAATTGTTTTAAGTTTGGCTATATATGATAAAAAATTACAAGAAATTAAAACAAGAAAATTAGATAATATAAGAAGTTCTTTAGAAGCTAAAATATATTATTTACCTAAAAAGATAAAAGATGAAAAAGAAAAACAAATAGATGAAATAATAAATCAATATGAAGAAGCTATAGACGATATTTTAAGTGCGTATAATACTCAAAATATAAAAATACAGAAATATTTACAAGAAAGTGAAATAGCGCAAAAATATACAATAAGCGAAATTATAAAAATATATAAAGATTTTAAGTCTAAAAAAGATACTTTAGATGATTTTCAAAAACAAGAAATAATAAAAAAAGTTCAAACAAAATTAAATTATGATGTAATTATTGATGAATGTGAAGCTAGGATTGAACTTTGCTTAGATAATGCTGTAAATACATTAGAAGAGAATTTTGAAGATATATCAAAAGAAATTAAAACTATTGAAAAAGAAAGCTTTATATTTAGGGTATTTAGATTAATAAAATCTTTTATTTCTAAGAAAGAAAATACAGATAATATTTTTGAAGGAACAAAAGAAAAACTAAGCATAATAAGAGAAAATATTCAAAAAAGAATGAATGAAATAAAATGTGAGATTGTAGGATTTGATATTCAAATGCAAAAAGTTAAAGCTCAATTATAATTACTAAATTAAGAATAATTTAAAAGGATATATTTAATAAAAACATAAATATATCCTTTTTTCTTACTTTAAAAGATTTAACTTGTAAAACTTATTAATTACTATTCATCACAATTTTTGTTTTGATTATTTTTATTTCCTTTTTTACCATTTTTCTTATTATTTTGTTTTTGAGTATTATCCATTTTATAGCACCTCCTTATTTAGAAATAGTTTCTGTAAAAAAATAAAAAATATTCAAATTTAATAAAAAAATATTGATAAATAATTCTTAGTTTTAAAATTATCTTTAGCATTTAAAATTATTTTTAACATTTAAAATTTGTTTGTAAAAATAGTTATTATATAGTATAATCTTTTTTAACTGTGAGGGGAAAATATGAAAAATAATAAATTTGATATAGTAGAAAAAGAAATTAACAACAATGATAATAATAATGATGAATCAAATAAATTAGACAATATAGTAATAGGAATTGAAGGTTTAGTAGGTGCAGGGAAAACTTCAATATGTAAAGAACTTTTAAACTTTATCCCAAATTCTGTAGTTCTTCATGCTGGTGATGTATATAGAGCAGTAGTTTTTAAATTACTAGAAATAAAAAATAAAATGGGTAAAACTGAAGAAAAGAGTAGTAATTTAAATTTATCTAATATAAATATAAAAGAACTAATGAAAAGATTTAAAATTAATTTAAGAATAGAAAACAAAGAAACAGTAGTATATTTCGGTGATGAAAAAGTAGATATAAATGCTATTCAATCAGATGAAATATCTCTTGCAGTATCGAAAGTTGCAAATATTGCAGATAATAAAGATGCTTATAAAGTAGTATCTGACATAATAGATAACTTAAGAAAAAAATATAATGTTATATTTTCTGGAAGAGATACTATGAAAATATATAATAATTTAGATTATCATTTTTTTATTATTGCAGATTTAGATGAACGCGTAAGAAGAAAATTAATACAATATAATAATAACATAGATGAAAAAACATTAAGAGAGCATATTAAAAAAAGAGATAATCTTCAAAAGCAAACAGGTTTTTATGATACATACGACTTAACTATTATAATAGATGTTACTGATTGCAAAGATTCAGTAGAATCAGCAAAGAAAGTTTTAAAACATATTAAAATTAAAGAAACTATTTGAAAATTAAGAGGTGTAAAAAGATGTTTATAAATAAAAACTTATTAGAATTTAATGAGTATTTAAGAAATAGAAAAGTTGCAGTTATAGGACTTGGAGTAAGTAATATTCCACTTATTGATTACCTAAGAAATCAAAAAGCTATAGTTACAGTATTTGATAATAAAACAATAGATAAATTAGATAAAGAACTTATGGACAAAATAGTTGACTATGGAATGGAATTTTCACTCGGAAATAATTATTTATCAAAGCTTAAAGGTTTTGATATTATTTTCAGATCTCCTAGTTGTCTTCCTAATACTAAAGAATTAGTAGAAGAGGAAAAAAGAGGTGCTATAATTACAACAGAAATCGAGATGCTTATGAAACTTGCTCCTTGCAAAATAATTGGAGTTACAGGAAGTGATGGAAAAACTACAACCACAACATTAATTTATGAAATTTTAAAAGAAGCGGGATATAATTGTTATTTAGGTGGAAATATAGGAATACCACTTTTTACTAAAGTAGGCGAAATGCTTCCAGAAGATATTATTGTACTTGAATTAAGTAGTTTTCAGCTTATGAACATGACAATTAGTCCAGATATTTCTGTAATAACAAATATTACTCCAAACCATCTAGATTATCATACTGATTTTGAAGAGTATATTAATGCTAAAAAGTGTATTTTTACATCACAAGATGAGTCACGGAAAAGTTATTTTAAATTATGATAATGAAATAACAAGAGCTTTAGCAGATGAAGTAAAAGGTAAAGTAATATTCTTTAGTAGTAAAACAAAACTAGATAATGGATACATAGTAGATAATGACACTATAAAATTATGTGAAAATAAACTAAGAAAACATATATTAAACTACAAAGATATGACTTTAAAAGGAAGACATAATTTAGAAAATGCTTGTTGTGCAATAGCTGCAACAGAAGATTTTGTAGATATTCAAACAGCAATAAAGGTTATTACATCTTTTAAAGGTGTTGAACATAGATTAGAATTTATATTAGAAACAGAAAATAATGTAAAATGGTATAATGATTCAGTAAGCTCAAGTCCTACTAGAACTATTGCAGGATTAAACGCTTTTGATAAAAAAGTAATATTAATAGCAGGAGGTTATGATAAGAATTTAGATTATACACCGATTGCTAAGCCAATACTTGATCATGTAAAATCTTTAATTCTAATTGGTCAGACAAAAGATAAAATATATAAAGCTGTATTAAATGAAATGGAAAAAGAAAATAAAGATTTAAATATTTATAATGCAAATACTTTAGAAGAAACAGTAGAAATTGCAAATAGGATTTCGACTTATGGTGATATTGTTTTATTTTCTCCTGCAAGTGCAAGTTTTGATATGTTTAAGAATTTCGCAGATAGAGGAATAAAATTTAAAGATTTAGTTTGTAAAATGGTAAAATAAATATGTCTTTTTTCACATTATATATAATCTCCTCATATTATTATATAAATATAATATGAGGAGGTTTTTTATGCAAAATTATTATGATGCAGATTGTAATGATGAAATGATATATAATCCAAATTATGCTTTTAGCAGATATAACAATATTCAAAGTTTTAATCCTGATTTTAATAATAAATTTAATGATAGTAATAATTATAATTATCATCCTTTAAATGATTTTAATAATCCAAATAACATTAATAATTTTAGTGATATGAATAATATGAGTAATGTAAACAATCTTAAAAATAATTATAGCTATAATTATAATAATTTTAATAACATAATGAATAAAAATATATTCTTAAAAAAACAATATCCGAAAATTTATTATGATATAAATAATATAATAGATAATCTTATACATAATTATAGAAATGTAAATATTAATGAAGAAATAATAAATGAAATAATTGAAAAAATATTAGATCAATATAATAGAGATGATAAATTAATAAAAGATTTAGAAAATAGTAGTGAAAAAGAAAATAAAAGTAACAAAGATAATTTAAGAAATGAATATAAAAATAATATAAAGGCAAATGTAAATAGCTCTAGCAATTACAATTTGAATAATAACATTGACAACAAGAGTGATAATAAAAGTAAAAATGATAAAAATATCATCAATATTAAAGATGAGGATATATTAAAAGATTTAATTAAGATAATATTACTTACTAGATTAATAAAATATAATTTAGATGGTTTAAATAATATAAATGTTCATAATATTTATGATATGAATGTTAGATATAAAAATAATATTAATTCAGATTATAATTATGATGCAAATTATTATAACAATTTTAATGATTTAAACATTAATAGAGGCATGAGAAGCGGAATAAAAAATGATTTTGAATTTAATCAAGATGATAATATGTATATGGGATATAAACCAAGAAACTATTTTTAAAATAATTAATAATTTAAAATTTAAAAATATTTAAGTTCTATACTTTTGTATTTTAATATAATAAAAGGTGTGTTATAATTTTAAGAACATCACTTTATAAAAACCTTTTTACTTTGCTAGTGCATTGTAAACAAAAGTAACTATTGTTTTTGTCTATAGGAAGGAATATAAAAATATGGGAGAATACAGTAAGGCACGGACTATTATAATACTACTTACACTGGTTACAAGTATAATCTTTGAAGTGTTTATGGTATCTTTCATGAAAGGATACTTTGATGCTTTTTATAAAGTTGTAATCGGTGCAATCATATCATATGTTTTATTTTTATATATCGTTGTGTTTGGAGGGGTAGGTATATACTGCCTGGTGGCAAGTGTTGTATCTAAAGAAAAAAACTATGCATTTTCATTTTGGCTTATTTTAGTTGCAGTAATCATTGGCCTTGGAATGTATTGTTATTTTTCAAGAGAGCCGATTTTCATAATGCTTGAATGCTTATGCGTTATTGCTTCTGCTATAAGTATGTTTTTTAGCATGAAGTCATTAAAACAGAATTAGATATAAAAAATAAAGTGATGTTTCCATATATATTAAGGGGCTTAGGAGCGGTTAATCGCTCCTTTTTCCTTTTTATAAGTAAAAATAGAAAATTATAAGATTTATTGCGATAATTAAATAACTTTCTTTAATTAATTTACTATATATCGACATACTTTTTAATAAAAATATATTAGTATAATATTACTTATTTTTGAAAATAATTTTACTAAGGAGAAAAAGGTAAAATGATAATTGATTATAGACATTATAGTAGAGTAATTAAAAACATATTATATCTTTTATTATTAATAAGTGTAGTATATATTATTTTAAAGTTATTTATATTTTTTAGCCCTTTTTTAATAAGTATTATAATAGCAAATTTACTTGAGCCATTAATAAAAAAATGTATGAATACTTTTAAGATTTCAAGAAAAGTTAGTACTATACTAATATTATTAATAATTTTTTTACTAATTATTTTAGCTTCTATTATTACTTTTACTATAATGATATCAGAATCTAGTAAATTACTTACTAATTTAAATCAATATATGCCCAATATTTCAAAAAGTATAAATAATATAGTATCATCTGTAGATATTAATAAGTTAAATATGCCAGAGGAAATAAAATCTTTATTTGAAAATACTACAACTGATCTTTTATATAAGATTGGAGAGTATATATCTAACATATTAAATAGTATACTAAATATAATTACTAAAATACCGAACATTGTTTTGTATATAATTATAACCTTTTTAGCAACTTATTTTATATGTTCAGATAGATATTATATAAAAGACCAATTCGAATATCATATTCCTAGAATATGGATTAAGAAATTTAATAATCATTTTAAAGAAATATCTATTCAATTATTAAATTATTTAAAGGCAGAAGTAATAATGGTAATTATATCATTTTTTATTGTTCTTATTGGATTATATATATTATCATTTTTAGGGTTTAATATTGGATTCCCATTAATGATAGCTTTATTTATTCGGTCTAGTAGATGCTCTTCCTATACTAGGGTCTGGAACAGTTTTAGTTCCATGGGCAATATTTTCGTCTCTTACAGGCAATTTATCTCTCGGACTTTCATTACTAATTATATATGGTATAGTATTAATGTTTAGACAATTAATAGAACCAAAAGTAATAAGTAGTAATATAGGGATTCATCCAATATTTACTTTAATTTCTATGTATGCAGGATTTAAAATTTTTGGATTAATAGGTTTAATTATAGGTCCTATTATTTTGATTATATATAAAAATGTATTTGAGTCTTTACTAGAAAGAGGATTAGTAAAGACTATATTTGAAAGAGAATAACTTTATATAAATAATGTATTAAGAAGAATAAATTAATAAATAAATCAATTAATTAAAATAAATAACTTGTTAAAGCAAAAAACAAACATATGTTTAATATAATATAGAAGTTGGTATATAAGTATCATCAGGAGGATAAACATATTCATCTTTAGGTTTAGAAGTTTCTTTTATATCTATTACTTTTAATACAGGAATATCACCATCTAAATATCCTTTTTGAATTGTTCCTGTGACATGAACCCATGTTAATTCTTTAAATGAGTCAATATTTTCGTATTCACAGAGAAATCCTACTATGACAGATTGAGAAGCGGAGTTTATAATCATATTTCTAGCAAGAACGAATTGATTATCTTCTAAAGCATCAATTCTATAAATATATCCAGTAAAAGAAATTTTTTTTCCTATATATGAATCTATATCATCATGTATTTGTTTTAAGATATTTGTATAATTTTCAGATGATATTTCAGATACTTCTGATTCTGCTATATAATCATTTACAGTAACAGTTTTATTTACAGTATTATTTAAATCATCATTTGTATATATTGTTTTAAATATGTTAAAAACAGATATTATAAATAAGATTATTGCAACAATAGCAAGTATTATTAAAAATAATTTTAATAGTTTTTTACTATTTATTTTTAAATTAAAAACAAACATATAATCAATCCAATCTTTAATATAAATTAAAATAAAATAATTTAATAAATATTATTCAATTTATTTATATAATATTCTTGCAAACTAAAATTAAAAATGATATATTTATTGTCAGTAATGTTTAGGAGGCAAAAGATGGGAAAGATTTTTAAATCATATAGTGAAAGAGAAGTAAAAAGATTAAAGCCGATTGTTGATAAAATCAATGCTTTAGAGCCAGAAATGGAAAAACTTTCTGACAGAGAATTAAGTGCTAAAACTCCATATTTTAAGGAAAGATTAGCAAATGGTGAGTCTTTAGATGACATATTACCTGAAGCTTTTGCAGTAGTTAGAGAAGCTTCAAAAAGAGTTCTTGGATTAAGACATTTTGATGTTCAATTAATTGGTGGTATTATATTACACCAAGGTAGAATTGCTGAGATGAAAACTGGTGAAGGAAAAACTTTAGTTGCAACTTTACCATTATACTTAAATGCTTTAACAGGAAAAGGTACACACCTAATTACAGTTAATGATTATTTAGCTAAATATCAAGGTGAAATGATGGGAAAAGTATATAAGTTTTTAGGACTTTCTGTAGGGTTAGTTTTAAGTAGAATGAACTCTCAAGAAAAGCAAAAAGCTTATGCTGCTGATATTACTTATGGTACAAATAATGAATTTGGATTTGATTACTTAAGAGATAATATGGTTATAAGAAAAGAACAAATGGTTCAAAGAGAGTTAAATTATGCTATTGTCGATGAGGTTGATAGTATTTTAATAGATGAAGCAAGAACTCCACTTATTATTTCTGGTAGAGCTAACAAATCATCAGATATATATAGACAAGCAAATAATTTTGTAAAGAAATTACAAGCTAAAATTATAGTTGAAGAAGATGTAAAAGATGAAGCACAAGCTGAAGATAATGAGAAATACGATTATATAGTAGATTTAAAAGCAAAAACAGCTTCACTTACACAAAAAGGTATTAAAAAAGCTGAAGAGTTCTTTGGACTTGATAATTATAATGACTTAGATAACTCTGAAATAGTTCATAGTGTAAATCAAGCTTTAAAAGCTCATGGAGTTATGAAAAAAGATACTGATTATATCGTTCAAAATGGAGAAGTACTAATAGTTGATGAGTTTACAGGTAGAATTATGTACGGTAGAAGATATAATGCAGGACTACATCAAGCGATTGAAGCTAAAGAAAATGTTAAAATAGCCGATGAACAAAAAACATTAGCAACAATTACATTCCAAAATTATTTTAGAATGTATAATAAACTTGCAGGTATGACTGGTACTGCAAAAACAGAGGAAAATGAATTTAGAGAGATTTATAATCTTGACGTTGTTGTTATTCCAACTAATAAACCAGTTATAAGAATAGATAGAAATGATGTTATATATAAAAATGAAAAAGCAAAATTTAATGCTGTAGTTAGAGATGTTTTAGAATCTCATAAAAAAGGTCAACCAGTTTTAGTAGGTACTGTATCAGTTGATAAGTCAGAAAGACTAAGTTCACTTTTAAGTAAAGCTGGAATCAAACATGAAGTATTAAATGCTAGATATCATGAAAAAGAAGCTGAAATCGTTGCACAAGCAGGTAAACTTGGTGCTGTTACTATCGCTACTAACATGGCAGGTCGTGGTACTGATATTATGCTTGGTGGTAACTCAGAATTTATGGCAAAACAAGAAATGAGAAAAATGGGATATTCAGAAGAAATGGTATTACAAGCAAATTCTCATAATGAAACAATAGATGAAGAAGTTCTTGAAGCTAGAGCTAAATTTAAAGAATTAGAGGCTAAACATGCTAAAGAAATAGCAAAAGAAAAAGAAAAGGTTGTTGAAGCAGGTGGACTTAAGATAATAGGTACAGAAAGACATGAATCTAGAAGAATTGATAACCAGCTTCGTGGACGTAGTGGTCGTCAAGGAGATCCTGGTGAATCAAGATTCTATATCTCATTAGATGATGATTTAATGAAACTTTTCGGTGGAGATATGGTTACTAGAGTTTATAATAAATTAGGTGCTGATGAAGATATGCCTATAGCATTTAAACCTATAACTAAAGCTGTTGAATCTGCTCAAAAGAAAGTTGAAAGTAGAAACTTCTCAATAAGAAAACATGTATTAAATTATGATGATGTTATGAATACTCAAAGAGAGATTATTTATAAACAAAGAAGAGAAGTATTAGACGGTGCAGATTTAAAAGATGTTATTTCTAAAATGCTAGACTTTACAGCAGAATCTGTAATTGATACTTATGAAGATGAATTAGATACAAAGAAAGATGTAGTTGAATTAGAATTACAAAACAGATTAAATATTGATGGTATTAAATCATTAGAAAAAGATAAGATAAACATTGAAGAAGTTTTAGAAGAAGTAAAAGAAAAAGCTCACAAGAAATATGAAGAAAAAGAAAATGAAATAGGTAAAGAACAATATAGAGAGCTTGAAAGAATTATAATGCTAAAAGTAGTAGATGAAAAATGGATGGATCATATAGATTCTATGGATGCTTTAAAAGATGGTATTGGACTTAGAGCTTATGGTCAAAAAGATCCAGTTGCACAATATAGAATTGAAGGATTTGAAATGTTCGATGCTATGATAAATGATATTAAACTTGATGTTTCAAAACTAGTACTTTCAGTAAAGAAAAGAGAAGGATATGAAAGAAGAGCAACAGCAAGAGTTACATCAGAAGGAAGAGAAAGTATCGAAGGTATAATCGATCCAGAAGCTACTCAAAAAGAAAGAGAAAAAGTAGTTAAAGCTCCAATAGTAAATGATGGACCTAAAGTTGGAAGAAATGATCCATGTCCTTGTGGAAGTGGTAAAAAGTATAAAAACTGTTGTGGAAAGAATGCATAAATAAAGGAAAAATCAATATTAATAAAAGTAAAATTGGTTCGGATTTTTATGAAATATCCATCAAATATTAAAAATATGTAGTAAAATAAGGGTGTGAACAAGTATCTAATTTGTTGACACCCTTTAATTTAATAGAATGGAGGGAATAATTATTGAAAAAAGATTTAGTAACAACAGAAATAGTTGTTAAAGAAAATAAAGTTGGAATATTAAGCGTAGGAAATGTTAATTATATTTCATTAACAGACTTAGCAAGGTATCAAAATTCAAGTGACCCATCTTTTACAGTAAAGAACTGGTTAAGAAGAATTAATACAATAGATTATATTGGTTTGTGGGAAGAGATCCATAA
>CALWZY010000024.1 GCA_944386155.1 uncultured Clostridia bacterium
ACATAAAAATGGTATAATTAAAGAGTAACCGTTGGTTTATTTATATATTTTTAAGGAGGTAGACAATATGTCTAATGTTTTATTTCGGGTAAAGAAACCCGACACAGCTATCATCGAGAAGTTCGAAAAAGACAAAGATATTCGGGCTTTAATCGATCTGATCTTTAGCGACAAGGAGGTAAAAAAAGCACTTGATGAGTTTGTTGAAACAATAGTAACTCATGTAAAACTTCTTGCAGAAGCCAAGGTGCTTTCCAAAGAGGATTTGGAAATAGCAGGAAGTAAAGAAATATGGGTTCTGGGATTTAAGCAGACTTTGTACACTGCCTGGGCAAAGGGTGCAGTAAGGCTTTTAGTCAAGGATGAAACATTATCCTGGAATGTAAAAAAAGCACTTATCAAATTGCTCAAGACAGAAGTTACTCCTGAAGCAGTGATTGTTGCTTTGAATTCTTTCAACGAAGACACAATGCTGGTACTCATGAATGTGCTGCTGGCAAATGGCATCTGTAATCATTTGCCTGACGGATTGTTAAGCGATTTGTTAGGGAAGTTTTAGTTACTAAAGGAAAGCAAAATAGGAGGCCATAATATGGAAAAAATAATTCAGATAGAAAAACCAAACGAGAGAGTCATTACTAAATTAGAAAGTGATGACGAAATCCGGCAGTTGTTAGACAGCATTTTCGGGAAAAAAGAAGTGAAAGATGCTTTAGAAGGTTTTTCCTCGAGAATCGTTGCAACAATCGAGTTCGTTCTAAGTGGAGAGTATTTTAGCTTTGAAGATTTAGAAACTGTTAGAACGAAAGAGTTCTGGCAGAAAAAAGCAAAAAGCGAAATGTTCAACGCTTTAATTGAAACTGCTACCGACAGGTATTTTCCCGGTTATGTATCTTGGGATTTAAGGTATGCGATTAAAAAGCTCATAAAAACCGAGGTGACTCCGGAATCGGTGGTGGCCGCTATAGAACTGATTGAGATCGACACTATCAGAATGTTAAGACATCAAATCTCGATAAATAGCTTGAATGACTTTGTCGACGAGATTATTGATGAACTCAAAGAAACTCTCAATTAGACATGTAACAACGAAAAAATTTTCCTTAAAAAGGAGGCTGATATGGGCTTAGGGTGGTAGTTACCACCCTTAAAACATTTTTATAATAAAAAAATAACTAGAGAATATAATATAAAAAACATATAAAGGAGGTGTCTATATGGAAAAGAAAATTGATTATTCTTTTTACTGTGAAGAAGCAAAAAGCATTTGCAGAGATTGCAGAGTAGCTCATATTTGCAAGGAGCGGGAAAAAGAAGAGCCTTCAAATTCTTTCGAAGGAGAAGATTTTGAAACTAAAGACACCTAATTTTTTTAGCATTAATGTGTGCTAAAGAGCTCTACTATAAAGTAGGGCTTTTTATTTATGTATTTTTTTATATTTTCATATATATTTTTATATTTTATATTTTTCCCTTGTAAACTAATTTTAGTCATCTTAATTTTTTTAAATTTATTAAAAAAATATCTTTTCAGTTAATTTCATTCAATTCAATTTAATGTAATGTTATTCGATAAAATTCAATAAATTTTTTCTGTAAATTTCTAAATTTTTCTAGAAAAACATTAACAGAAATTAACTAATGAGAAAAAAATTTTTTCACATAATATAAATATAAAAACAAAAAAGGAGGAATAAAAAAATGAAAAAAATAATAAGTACAATTTTACTTTCTGTAATAGTTACAGTATTTGCGTTTAGTATAAATGTATATGCTGATTCACTAGATACAATAGATATTTCTATAAGTAAAGAAAAAATAAAACCAGGAGAAGAAGTAAAAGTTTTAATTAATTTTGGTGAAAATCTTGGAGCTTTTACATTTGATATTGCATATGATCAAAATATTTTTGAATATGTTTCAGTAAGTAATGGTACTCCAAATGATACAAAAGATAAAGTAAGAGTTACTTTTTATGATTCTTCTGGAGGAAGTAATCCTTTAAGTAGTTTAGAAGTAGTATTTAAAGCAAAGGAAAATTTAGAAACTTCCAATCCAACAGACTTTTCTATAACAGCAGAAGGATTATCTAATAGTGATGCTTCTGTAACTTATGATGATATATTAGTACCAATTAAAAAAACTGTAACTGTAGAGCCTGAATATATAGATTATAAGATTGATTTAACATATTCAGGAGATGTTATAGAAAATAAAGAAAAAGAAATGTACCTTAGCTATTCATCTAAAATGGGGAGATTTTATAATAAAGCAAGATTAATAGCAGAAGTAGAAAGTCCCGAAGGTGGAAAAGCAATATTAAATGCTATAGATTCTTCTTCATTAGTCCATGACATTGTTCAAAGTGGATGGGGTGACTCTAATGGATATAAAATTGGTGGAAAAGATTTTAATCAAACATTAAATGTTACAGGAATTTTTGATAAACAAGGTAAATATAAAATAACTTTTAAATTAATAGACAGAGAAAATTCAGATAGTACAATATCTGAAAAAACTTTTGATATTAATGTTAAAGCAAAAGAAAGTAATAATTCAAATAATGAAAATAATCAAACTTCAGGAAGTACAGATAATAAATCAGACAAAGAAAATATAGATACAAATAAAGATAAAGAAAACTTACCAGACACTCTTCCTAAAACAGGATTTAATTTATATGCACAAATTATCTCTGTAACTTTATTATTAGCAATGACTATTACAATTATTAAAATAAAAAATAGAAATAAAAATAATAGAACAAAATAAAAAGTATTAAAAAATAAAAAGATTATTAAAAAAATTAATAAAGAATTATTAAAAAATATAAATTATTAAAAATTATAAAGATAAGAAAAAATGTAAACAAAAAATCTTAAGTAAATGAGTATATCTCATTTACTTACATATTATGAGGGGTAGAATGAGAAGAAAATATAAAAGAAAGAAAAATAAACTAAATAATATAAAATTAAATTTATTTAAAATATTCATTATTTTATTAATTGTTTTAGGATTCATATATATTTTTAATAAAATAAAGAAAGAAAAAGAAATAACTGATAATAATATAGATTTGCCTGAGATAGTAAATGAGAATAAGGGAAATGAGAAATATAGAAATTATCCTAAAGAAAAAATAATTAATGAATATAAAGGTTATGAAGTATGTGCTAAATTGGAAATACCAACTATTTCTTTAAAAACTTATGTACTCAGTGATTATTCTAGTGAAAGTTTAAATATTTCAGTAGTTAAATTTTATGGAAGTAATCCAAATGAGTATGGGAACTTTTGCATAGCAGGACATAATTTTATAAATAAAAATATGTTTAGTAAACTAAAATATTTAAATAAGAAAGACAAGATAATAATTACAGATAATAAATTTGGAAAAATAGAATATGAAATTTATGACATATATAAAGTAGATAAAGAAAATACAAATTGTCTTATTTCAAATAAAAATATAAGAGAAGTTACTTTAATTACTTGTACAGATGATTCGAAAAAAAGAATAATAATCAAGGCAAAGGAGGAAATTTAGATTGAGCTTTTTTAAAAATAGGTTATTAGATATTATACTTTTTGTTTTATTAATAATTTTTTTATTAAGTTATTATTTTCTTTTCAAAAATGACACTATTGCAAAAGAAAATAATAGAATAAATGAATTTCCAGATTCTTATAAACCATATTTAGAAGAACTTTCTAAAAATCATCCGAACTGGGAGTTTATTCCTCTATATACTAATCTTGATTGGAATTATGTAATAAGTGAAGAAAATAAATTTGGTAAAAATTTAGTTCCAATAAATTATTCAGATAATTGGAAAAATAAAACTCCAGGACAATATAATGTTGAAATAGATGCAGGGTGGGTTGATTCGTCAAAAGAAGCGGTTATGTATTTGATGGATCCAAGAAACTTTTTAAATGAAGTGAGAATATTTCAATTTGAAGAATTATCTTATAATTCTTCTACAAATAATATAGAAGGAATAGAAAAGATATTATATGGCACAGAGTTTTATAATAAAAAAGTATCATATTTAAATAGTAGTGGAGAGAGTATTTTAACATCTTCTAAATATTCTGACCTTATATTAAAAGCCTCAAAAACTTCATATGTTAGCTCATATCATATTGCTTCTAGAATAAAACAAGAAGTAGGTCCATTTTTATCTCATAAATCAATAAGTGGAGATGTTTCAGGATATAAAGGTTTATATAATTTTTATAATATTGGAGCGACAAGTTCATCAGAGCCATTAGGAGCAATTAAAAATGGACTTAGATATGCAAGAGATGGAAATGGAGCTTCTGAAAGTACTAAAAAGAAATATTTGATTCCGTGGAATACAAAAGAAAAATCTATTACAGGAGGAGCAATTTTTATTGGATCTAGTTATATAAATAAAGGTCAAAATACGATTTATCTTCAAAAATTTGATGTCTATGATAAAACAGGAGATGGGCTTTTTTGGCATCAATATATGACTAATGTTTTAGCTCCATATAGTGAATCAAAATCTATTTATAATGGTTATAGTAAAATGGGAATGCTAGATAATTCTTTAAGCTTTATAATTCCAATATATAATAATATGCCAGATATTATGCAAGAAAGTCCAAGTATAAATCAAAAAGACTTTGTAAGTGATAATACAAAAGTTTATTCTACAGGTAACAATGTAAATATAAGAACTGGGCCAAGTACATCTTATGAAATAATTACAAAAGTAAATTTAAATGAAAAAATGACTAGAATAAAAAAAGGAAAACAATCAAATGATAAATGGGATAAAGTAATACTCGAAAATGGAATTATAGGATATATTTCAAGTAATTATGTAGATATTTATAAACAGCCAGAAATAGAAAAAATAGAAATTAATTTTATAGACAAAGTTATATTAAAAGGTGAGAAAAAGAAATTAAATATAAAGATTTATCCAGAAGAGGCAAAAAATAATAAAGTAAGTTATATATCATCTAATCCTGAAATTATTACAGTAGATGATGAGGGATATATGCAAGCTATAAGATCAGGTAAATCTAAAATAATTGTAAAATCAAATGAAAATAATGTTTCATCAGAAATAGATTTAGAAGTATATAGCAAAGTAACAGATATTTCTTTAGATCAAAGTAAAATATATTTAACTAAAGATAATACATTTAAGATAAATGCATTTATAGCACCTGATGATGCAAATAATAAGAATATTATTTATGAATCACTAAATAATGATATTGCTAAAGTAGATACTTTGGGAAATATAACAGGAGTAAATATTGGAGAAACGACTATAATTGCAAAATCAGAAGAAAATCCAAATATAAGAAAAGAAGTTTTAGTTATTGTTGTAAGAAAGTTAGAAGATAATGAAATAGAATTTCTTAAACCGTTAAAAACAGACGGATTTGAAATTTCAGGAGTTAATTTTAGAGAAAACACTGTTTTTGAAATAAAACAATTAATTAAAACAAATTTAGAATTAGAATTTTTAAATAACAAAGGTGAAGTTTTAGATGAAAATGAAAAAATAGGAACTGGAAGTATTATAAAAGTAAAAGAAGATGACAAACTACTTAGAGAATACAAAATTATCTTATATGGAGATATAACAGGTGATGGAAAAATAAATAGTACAGATTTATTAGTACTTCAAAGATATATTTTAGAACTTGACAAATTAGATGATATTTATCTAAAAGCTGGTAATATAAACAAAAATGGCAAAAAACCAACTTCTGTAGATTTATTATTAATTCAAAGGCATATTTTAGGGCTAAAATATATTGAACAATAGAAATTAAAAAATATTAAGGAGAAAATTTAAAATGTTGTTAGATAAATTTAAAATTAATCTGCAAGATGTAATAATCAAAATAATAAATAAAATTTTTTTATCTATTTTAATTATTATATTTGTTTTAAATTACAATGTTTATGCTAATTCTAATAAGAATGTTTATTTAAATAGTGATAAATATTCTTTAAAAGAAAATGAAGAATTTTACGTTAGATTAAATATTGATGATGCAAATCTTGGGGCGTTTACAGCATATATTAATTTTGATAAAGATAAGGTTGATTTTATTTCAGGTCCTGAAAATATAAATGTAAAAGAAGATGAAATTATATATGTATGGTTTAACAAAAAAAGCGAAAGTAATTTAAATAAAGATGTGCTTGGAAAATTTAAATTTAGAGCTAAAGGTAAAGGACTAGCTACTATAACATGTTTCGGAGATTTTTATGATAATAACGCTAATAAATTAGAAATCAATTTTAAAGAAGTAAGTTTTTTTATAAATAGTGATGAAATAGAAAGTAATGAAGAGAGCAAAAAAGAAGATGAAAATATTAGTATAAATAAAGATAAAGAGCGAAATATAACAAATGGAGAGGATTTGGAAAATAATTCTTTTACTTCAAAATCAAGTACATCTTTAGAAACACTTGCAGTAGAGAATGTTATTTTATATCCGAATTTTGATAATACTGTATATGAATATAATGGACAGGTTTCAGTAGATACAGATGATATTAATATATTAGCTGTTCCTGAAAATGAAAATGCAAATGTTGATATTTTAAGAAAAGAAGATTTAAAAGAAGGAAATAATAAAATAAGTGTTATAGTGACATCAGAAGATAAAAAATATAAAAAAGAATATATAATAAATATATACAAAAGAAATGATGCTGAAGAAAAAGAGTATATTGAATATAAAAATAAGAATAAAGAAAGACTCGAAGAAGCTTATGATATTGCATATACGATAAATGATAAAAGTAATGATAGTTTAAACAATAAATTTATAAATATATTAGTAGATAAAAATATAAATATTTCTCAAATTGTAGCTCTTTTATTTCTTCTTTCTATAAGTGTAATTTCTATATTTGGGATAAGAAAACTGGTAAAAAGTAAAAAATAAAAGTTAATTTATTTGGAGAAAATAATTTTATAGGGGGTGAATTTAATGAGTAAAAGAACTATAAAATTATTTTTATTAATAATATCTTTAGGTATTATTATGTTTATAAATCCAGTTAAAAGTAATGCTCAAGAAGCGGTAACTGATGAAACTACACTAAATAATGCAATTAATTCAGCAAATTCAGGATCTACGATAACTATTCAAAATAATATAACAATAACTAAACCGATAGTTATACAAAAAGAATTAACTATAAATGGTAATGGTTATACTTTAACAGGAGACAGTAATTGGACATCTACATCAGGAAATCAGTCAATGTTTACAGCTCAATTATCAGATGGAAAATTAACTTTAAAAAATATTAGATTACAAAATGGTCCAAAGTATGGTGTTCAATCATATGATGGAGCGAATGTAATTTTAGATGAAGTTTTTATAACAGGATTTAAATATGGTGGAGTTTTAGTAAATGGAGGTAGACTTGAAGTAAGAGATTTAGATTTAGGTTATAATGGTGCAGATAAAAATAATGGTATAGAAATTGACAAAGGTGCATCTGCAACTAATAATCCGGAACTTATAATGAATGGTACTTTAACATCTAGTGAAAAAGAAAATGTTGTATATGTTGCAGAAAACGGACATTTAACTTCATTTACAATAACAAATACAGATAGTACTAAAAATAAAGTATTTGTAACAGATGAGTTAGTACTTTTAACAGATTCATCAAATAATATAATCTCTGAAAGTACTTTACCTTCAAAAGTAGTGCCTAATGTAACTGATAAAAAAGTTATAATTACTTTATATGCTGGAGAAAAAGAAATAAAAATAGCAGTAAATGATGGAGAGAAAATAACTAAAAATCTATTGAAATCTCATATTGAATTGAAAAAAGGATATATAGTAAAAGATTATTATTTAGATAAAAATTATAAAGAAAAATTTAATTTTAATACAGAAATAAATAAAGATACAACTATATACGCTAAAATAGAAAAAGAAGAATCTAAAGATGAGAATAAAGAAAGTGTTGAACAAAATAAGGACAAGACTCCTGTAACAGGAAATGAGAATTATATTTTAATTGCTACATTTTCAATTATGCTTTCATCAGTTTTAATAATAGCATTATTTAAAAAAATAAATAAATAAAAATTAAAGGTAAGAGCATAAGTTCTTACCTTTTTATATCTCAATTTTAGGCTGATATTTCTCAAGCCACATATTTACTTGGCAAAGATATGCCATAAGCTGAGGACCAGTCATCAGCTGACCAAACCAAGGTCTTGAAAAGTTTTTTCCATCGGTATTTATAATTTCATTTATATAATTTTCATTTAGTAATGCTTTAATTGGAGCGTTTTTATTTTCCATTATATTAATAAGCATAGATTTTACTTTTTTTAGATAATTTGGATTATGAGTTTTAGGATAAGGACTCTTTTTTCTTTCTACAATTTCATAAGGAAGTTTATTTTTAACAACATATCTTAATAAACCTTTTTCTCTTCCATTTAATGCTTTAAGTTCCCAAGGAATATTCCATAAATATTCTACTAATCTATAATCACAAAAAGGTACTCTAAGCTCTAAACCATTATACATCGAAGTTCTATCTGCTCTATCTAATAATGTCTGCATAAACCATTTTATAGTTAAGTAAGATATTTTTCTTTTTTCTTTAGTCTGATCTGAATCTGTATCCAAAAATTCTATTTTAGATAAAGATTGTTTATATCGTATATCGATATATTCTTTTAAATTTATTTTTGATGAAAGATTTTCATTTAGTAAATTTTGCCTTTCATCTATTGCGATAGACCATGGAAAAGTATTACTTTTAAGAGCATCTTCTCTAAAGAACCAAGGATATCCTGCAAAGATTTCATCTGAACACTCACCAGATAATACTACTTTGACATCTTTTTTTATTTCTCTGCAAAATAAAAGCATTGAAGAATCAACATCAGCCATTCCGAGGAGCATCTCTTGCAATTACTGAATCATACAATGCATTTGCAAGTTCGGGAGTATCTAAAATAACCTTTTTATGATTTGTTTTAAACTTATCTAACATAAGAGAAATAAAATAATCATCAGAATTTGGCTGAAAATCAGATTTAACAAAATTTTTATCATTATCAACGTAATCTACGGAAAAAGTTTTAAAAGGTGAATTTCCTTGTTTTTTATAACAGTCTAAAGCATATGAAGTAATTATACTAGAATCTAATCCACCAGAAAGCATAATACCTACAGGAACATCTGAAACCAGCTGTTTTGATATAGCATCTTCTAATAAATAATTAATTTTTTTGCAAGTAGTTTCAAAATCATCTTCATGAATTTTAGATTCTAATTTCCAGTATTCATTTAATTTTAATCCACACTTATCAAAGACTCCAAAGTAACCAGGTTTTAATTCATAAATATCTTTATATATTGTTAGTCCAGGAGTGTGAGCAGGTCCTATTCCTAAAAGTTCACATATACTATTAGAGTCTATAATTTTTTCTATATCAGGATGTTCAAATATAGTCTTAATTTCAGATCCAAAAATAAAATTATTGTTTTTAAAAGTATAGAAAAAAGGCTTTATGCCAAAATTATCTCTTGCGATAAATAATTCTTCTTTTTTAGAATCCCATATTGCAAAACTGAATACACCATTTAAATGTTTTAAAACATCATAACCATAATAAATAAAAGCTCTAAGCAAGACTTCTGTGTCTGAATAGCTATTAAAAGAGATATTATTTTTTTCTAAGTCTTTTTTTATTTCATCTGAATTATAAATTTGACCATTATAACAAATAGTATAAATAGAATCATTTTCTTTTATTGACATAGGTTGTTTTCCACCAATAGGATCTCTTACGATTAATCTATTATGTCCTATCATTATTTTTTCTTTTATAAAATAGCCATTTTCATCAGGACCACGCCTTGCTATTTTAGATAACATTTTTTCTATTATTTTATTAGAATTTAACAAATTTTTATCATAATTTACGACACCAACAAAACCACACATAAAAAACCTCCTAAAAAATTATATGATTGTTATCTAATAAAAATTCCTAAAATAAAATATAAAAATATGGAAATAAAATTTGAAAATCAAAAATAAAAATATTGATTAATAGTTTAAATTAGATTAAAATTATAATGAACATAATTATACAAAGGAGAAGTAATGTGAAAAGTAAAAAATTAAAAAGTAATAAGGGAATAACTTTAATTGCACTAATTGCAACAATTATTATATTATTAATTCTTGCAGGAATTTCTATAAGTTATTTATTAGGATATAATGGCTTATTTTCTTTTGTAAATTCAACAGAAGAATCAACAAGTATAGCAGAGGAAAGAGAACAAGTAGAAGTAGCAATTAAAGATGCTAAATCAGGAGACTATTTAGATGGAAGAGCAGGAGGTATCACAGTAGAAGGACTTCAAGCTTCTTTAGATGATATAGTAGGAGAAGGAAAGACAGTAGTTACAAGTACAAATGGGGCTGTATCTATTGAGGAAACTACAGTTGGAATGGATATTGTTTTCATAATAGATATATCTGCTAGCATGAATAATGATATAGGAAATAATCAAGGTCCTAGAATGAAACAATTAGTCGTAGCTCTTAATGCTGTTTTACCAGAGTTAGCTAAAAATGAAAAAAATAGAATCCAAATAGTTACTTATTCATCAGCTAATATTAATGGAGGAAAAAATACCGGAAGACCTAATGCAACTGCAAGGA
The DNA here is from genome assembly GCA_944386155.1 of uncultured Clostridia bacterium. Taxonomy (GTDB): domain Bacteria; phylum Bacillota; class Clostridia; order TANB77; family CAG-508; genus UMGS1994. Next base: position 10,727 of record CALWZY010000024.1, read on the forward strand.
TGTCAGACTTTACACAAATAGATTCAGATGTTAATAATAATAACTATTTTAGTTATAGATATGAAACTTTATCTAGCGTATTTTTTGAAAAAGAAATTAGTGTAGTTGGAGGAACATATACTCAAGATGGTATATATACAGCATGTGAAGCTATAGAAAATAGAGCAGATAAAACTAATATTCCTGTAATTATTCTACTTACAGATGGAACACCAACTTATGCTAAAAGCAATTATCTTTCAAATCCATCAGGAACAGCAGATAAAGGAAATGGTAGTTCAGACAATGCAGAAGTAGGATATTATACTATTCAAGCAGGACTATATGCTAAAGAAAAAATATGGGGAGATGAAAAGTCATATTTTTATACTATAGGAATGGGAATCGATGAGGATGTTGATTTATTTCCGTCAACGATATTAAGTCCAACAAAGCAAAATCTTCAAAGATGCAAAAATGCTGGTAGATATAGTGTTTCTAAACAATTATATGATTTACTAGAAAATGAAGGTGATGTAAATTATGTAACACAAGCCTTTCTTGAAGGCGAAATGGATGCAACTGTATTAGGAGAAAGTATGAATACTATTATTGAGGAAGTTATATATGCAGAAGGAATACAAGTATGGTTTGAAGATTCTAACAGGGCATATACGGTAAATCAAGATGAAACAATAAGTGATAATTATACTATAATTGAAGAAAGACCTGTGCAAAATACGACAAGTGGTGATAAATAGTAAAAAATAAAGTGAACTTTTTAGTTCACTTTATTTTTGCTTTTTTCTTGTCTTAAAGGAAAAATGAATAATAAATAACTTGACAGTTTACAATAATACATATAAAATATAGTAGGAAAGTTAAAATATAAAAATAATTTATATATTTAATGAACATTGAAAAATAAATAAGAAAGAGGGAGATTAACAATGGAAAATAGCATACTAATCGTTGTAATCACTCTTTTAATCTCAGCAGCAATATTTATACCAGTTGGAATATATCTTAGAAAAAGAATTGCTGAATCAAAAATACAAAGTGCTGAAAAAGAAGCTAAAAGACTTTTAGAAACTATGAAAATAGAAGCAGAAAATACAAAAAGGGAAGAAATTTTCAAAGCAAAGGAAGAGATACTAAAATTAAGAAATGATGTAGATCAAGAGATTAAGGAGAGAAGAGACGAAGTTAAATCGCAAGAAAAAAGATTAGTTCAAAAAGAAGAAAACTTAGACAGAAGATTTCAATCATTAGAAGATAAGGAGAAAAACTTACAAGTCAAAGAAGAAGAGGTTGATCAGAAAAATAGTGAATTAGATAAGCAAATTGCTGAACAAAGAGAAAAACTAGAAACTATTTCTGGATTATCAACTGAAGAGGCTAAAAAGCAACTTCTAAAAGAGGTTGAATCTGAAATTGTTAATGAAAAAGCAAATCTAATCAAAGACTTAGAAAATAAAGCTAAAGAAGATGCAAACAAAAATGCTAGAGAAATTATTTCTTATGCTGTTCAAAAATGTGCAGCAGATCATACTTCTGAAACAACAGTATCAGTTGTAGCACTTCCAAATGACGATATGAAAGGGAGAATTATAGGAAGAGAAGGTAGAAATATAAAAGCATTAGAAACATTAACAGGAATTGATTTAATAATTGATGATACTCCTGAAGCTGTAATTATTTCAGGATTTGATCCATTAAGAAGAGAAGTAGCAAGAATTGCTCTTGAAAAATTAATTGATGATGGAAGAATTCATCCAGCAAAGATAGAAGAAATGGTAGAAAAAGCTAAAGAAGAATTAGCAGAAACTATTAAAGAAGAAGGAGAAAGAGCAGTTTTAGAAACTGGAGTAAATGGACTTCCAGATGATATAGTTAAATTAATTGGTAAATTAAAATATAGAACAAGCTATGGACAAAATGTATTAAATCATTCTATTGAAGTATCAAACTTAGCAAGAATTATGGCTGAAGAATTAGGTTTGAATCCAAAAATTGCAAGAAGAGCTCGGATTATTACATGATATAGGAAAAGCTTTAGACCATGACATGGAAGGAACTCATGTTGAAATTGGTGTAGATATCCTTAAAAAATATAAAGAAAGCGATATTATCATAAATGCAGTAGAAGCTCACCATGGTGATGTTGAACCACAAAGCTTAGAAGCAGTTTTAGTACAAGCTGCAGATGCAATATCAGCATCAAGACCTGGAGCTAGAAGAGAAACTTTAGAGACTTATATTAAGAGACTTGAAAAACTAGAAGAGATTGCAGATTCATTTGATGGAGTAGAAAAATCTTTTGCTATCCAAGCTGGTAGAGAAGTAAGATTAATAGTAAAACCAGACAAGATAAATGATGCTGAAATGGTAATTATGGCAAGAGATGTATCAAAGAGAATTGAGAGCGAAATGGAATATCCAGGACAAATTAAAGTAAATGTAATAAGAGAAACAAGAGCAATCGAATATGCAAAATAATAATAAATTAAAACTATTTAAAGAAGTAAAATTCTTTAAATAGTTTTTTTATTTTTAGATATACTAACTAGATATAAAAAAATATATTTAATTAAGCTTTACTTTATAAGTTTATTATAGATATAATAATTATATAGATAATTTAATTTACATTTTATTTTTACAAATAGTTTTAAAAATTATTCTTAACTAATATTTTTTATAATTATTAAAAATTGAAAAGGGGAAATAAAATGAAAAATAGAAAACTAGAGAAAAGAAATAAATTAAAAAAGAAATTAATTACTATTTTAGTAGTTATAGTTTTTATTGCTATTGCAATTTTAATTCAAAGACTTATTTATCATAAAATAGACGAAGAAAATCCAGTAAGCAATGCTCCGAAAAATGAGACTCTAGCTTCTCAAGAAGAAAATAAGCAAGAAGAAAATAAAACAGAAGAAACAGTAGTAGAAGATGATGGACAGATAAAAGTTGTTCCTACTATGAACGATGAAGTTCTAGGAAATGCAGCTTGGTGCGGAACTCTTCAACTTGTATGGAATGATTTAATGGAAAAAGCAGGTGGAGAGCTAATATTTGATCCTGAAATTACAATGGCAACAAATTTAAACAAGAAAGAGTTTACAAAAGAAAATATTTCAGAAGATGATTATTATCAAACATATGGACTTCAAACAGAAAAGCTTAAAGAGAAAATTGAGAAAAATATAAAAGAGAAATTTAATGAAAAAAGTGACATCTTAGATGATTTTGATTGGTTTGAAACAGAAAAAGAAGCAGGAAATTGTTATTTCTTTTATGCAATGCTTAAGAAAGTATTTAATTTCGAATATGTTTTTGATGATTTAGATGATGGGATATTTGAAAACGGAAAATATAAAGATGTTAAATATTTTGGTGTAACAACAAGCACAGATGAAAGAGTAAGAAGTCAAATAAGAATATTATATTATAATAGTGATGATGATTTTGCAGTATCTTTAAGAACTAAAGAAGGAGAAGAAATAATCCTTTGCAATAATCCTGAAGGAAAGAACTTTAAAGAAATCTATGATAATATTAATAATAAAAATAAAAAATATTCAGGAATGAGAATATTAGAAGATATAGATGACTTTAAAATGCCGAATCTAAAGTTTAATTTAGAAGAAAAATATAAAGATCTAACAGGAAAAAGTTTTACTACTGAAAATAGTGAAGGTGCTATAAATGCTGTAATTCAAACAATAGAATTTGAATTAAATAAAAAAGGTGGTAAATTAAAAAGTGAAGCTGCAATATCAGCAGATGTTACATCTGCTATAGAGGAACCAAAAACTCCAAAACATTTATATTTAGATGATTCTTTTGTAATGTTTTTAGTAGAAGAGGATAAGGATACTCCTTATTTTGCAGTAAAAATAAGTGATATTTCAAAATTTCAATAATAAATAATGTAAATATAATTAAAATAGTTTAATTTATAAATTGTTGACAAATGACACGGTGTCATATATAATTATGACGCAGTGTCATTTATGTTTTTAAGAAAGGAGAATAATATGCCTACAGATACTTTTTTTGGTTTATCAGATGAAAAAAAAGAAAAAATTATAGAAGCAGGAAAAAAAGAATTTGCTTCTACAACTTTTGATTTAACTTCAATTAAAAATATTTCTGAAGATGCACGGAATATCTAGAGGAAGTTTTTATCAGTATTTTGAAAGCAAAGAAGATTTATTAAAATACATAATAATGCAAGATACTGAATCTAAAAATAAAGAAATTGCAGACTTACTTAAAGAAACTGACGGAGATATATTTGAGCTTTGTATATTTTTGTATGATAAGATGACAAAAAAGATTGAAAAAGATGAAAACATGATTGTTTTTAGAAAGATTTTTAATAATATAATGCAAAGTAAAGAAAAAAGAGTTTTAGAAAATAATTTAATTGATTTTAAAATGATTTGTAAAATAATTAAATCAAATAATTTAAAAATTCAAAATGAAAAAGAATTAGAAATATTACTTAAGATGTTAATTGATATAACTTTTAAAAGTATAATGTATTCAAAAATGAACGAAAATAAAAAAGAAGAAAGAGAAAAGTTTTTAAAAAGACTTGAATTTATTAAATTTGGGGTAATGGAAAATATATAATAATACTTAAGAAGGAGAATATGTATGTTAAAAATATTTAAAAACTTAAAAAAGTCTTTTGTTATGATTATAGTAATTATTTTACTTCTTATAGTGCAAGCAATGGCTGATTTGAGACTGCCAGAATACACTTCTAAGATAGTAAATACAGGAATCCAATCTAGTGGTATAGAAAACGTTGCACCAGAAGTAATTAGACAGTCACAAATGGAAAAAGTTTTATCTGTAACAAAAGATGATGAAGAAATATTAAGAAATTATGAACTAGTAAAAACAGATGATAATTCTAAAGAAAAGTATGATGAATATTTAGAAGATTATCCAGAACTTGAAAATCAAAATTTATATATTTTAAAGGATAATTTAAATAAAGAAGAAATTGAATCTTTAAATGAACTGATGGCAAAACCTTTAGTTATTGTATCTTTTATAGATACTAATCAATTAACAGATGAAATGACAGACGAAATTACTAGTGAGAACAAAGATTTAGTCGATATAGTAATCAAAGAAATTAAAGATAAAAAAATTACAGATTTGAGTATTTATAATATTTTAAATATTTTACCAGAAGAAACATCTTCAGAAATTATAGATAAAATCAATACTGAAATTGATAAAAAAGTAGGAAATATGCTAAGTCAAGCAGCAATTACTGTTACTAAAGCAGAATATGAAGCATGTAGAATAGATATGGAAAAATATCAGATAACATATCTTACAAAAACAGGACTTCAGATGCTAGGTGTTGCATTAATCAGTATGGCTGCTGCAGTTACGATAATGCTTTTATCATCAAAAGTTGCAGCAAGACTAGGTCAAGTTTTAAGAGAAAAGATATTTACAAAAGTTATGGATTTTTCTATTAAAGAATTTAGAGAATTTTCAACAGCATCTCTTATTACTAGAAGCACAAACGATATTCAACAAATCCAAAATTTAGTTACAGTATTATTTAGAGTTGTAGTATATTCACCAATCATTGGTATTGGAGCATTTATAAGAATTATGACAAAGAGTAATACATCAATGGCATGGATTATTGGTCTTGCACTTGTTTGTATAACTGCAGTAATACTTACATTATTTATTGTTGCAATGCCTAAATTTAAGAAATTACAAGAATTAATAGATAAAATTAATTTAGTTTCAAGGGAAATATTAAATGGACTTCCTGTAATTAGAGCATTTAACAAAGAAAATACTGAAATAAAGAGATTTGATGATGCAAATAAAAGACTTATGAAAACAAATCTTTTTGTAAATAGAACAATGAGCATAATGCTACCAGCACTTATGTTTATTATGAATGGAGTAAGTATTTTAATAATTTGGGTTGGTTCTCATAATGTTAATGAAGGAATAATGCAAGTTGGAGATATGATGTCATTTATTCAATATACAATGCAAGTTGTAATGAGCTTTTTAATGATATCAATTATTTCTATAATTCTTCCAAGAGCTTCTGTATCTGCTAATCGTATAAATGAAGTATTAGAAACAGAATCTAGTATTAAAGATAAAGAAGATACTATTCCATTTGACGAGAATAAAAAAGGTTTAGTTGAATTTAGAAATGTATCATTTAGATATCCAGATGCTGATACTGAAATATTAGAAGATATTAATTTTGTAGCAGAACCTGGAAAGACAACAGCTATTATTGGAAGCACAGGTAGTGGTAAATCTACAATAGTAAATTTAATACCAAGATTTTATGATGTTACAGGTGGAGAATTAATAATAGATGGTGTAAATGTAAAAGATGTTAAGCAAAAAGATTTAAGGGATAGAATTGGATTTGTTCCTCAAAAGGGAATTCTTTTCTCAGGTACAATAGAATCAAATATTAAATATTCTGATGAAAATATGAGTGATGACAGAATGTGCGAAGCTGCAGAAATTGCTCAAGCTACAGAATTTATAGATAAAAAGGAAAATAAATATAATTCAGAAATATCTCAAGGAGGAAACAACGTATCTGGTGGTCAAAAACAAAGATTATCTATTGCAAGAGCTATAGCATCAGATCCAGAGATATTTGTATTTGATGATAGTTTTTCTGCACTTGATTTTAAAACAGATGCAAAACTAAGAGAAGAATTAAGAAAGAAAACTAAAGATAAAACAGTAATTATAGTAGCTCAAAGAATAAGTACAATTTTAAATGCAGATCAAATAATAGTTTTAGAAGAAGGAAAAATTGTAGGAAAAGGTACTCATGAAGAACTAATGAAGAGCTGTGATACTTATGTTCAAATAGCTACATCACAATTGTCAAAGGAGGAATTAGAATAATGGAAAATAATAATGGAAAAACAGTTCAAATGCCTCCTAGAAGACGGACCTTTAGGAAGAGGTAGAGGTGTAGGAGCTGTTGAAAAAGCAAAGAATTTTAAAGGTACACTTGGAAAATTAATAAAAAATCATTTATCACAATATAAATTTAGATTATTTATAGTATTTTTATTTGCTTTAGCAAGTACAATATTTTCAATAGTTGGACCAAAAATATTAGGAAATGCAACTACTGAAATATCAAAAGGTATAATGTCTAAGATTGCGGGAGCAAGTGGTATTGACTTTGGAGTAGTAGGAAATATTTTGTTAACAGTTTTAGCTTTATATGTTATAAGTGCATTATTTTCATTTATTCAAGGAATGATAATGACTGGAGTTGCACAAAAGCTAACATATGATTTAAGAGATGATTTATCAAGAAAAATTCATAAATTACCAATGAACTATTTTGATAAAAATACAAATGGTGAAGTTTTATCTGTTATAACAAATGATATTGATACATTAAGCCAAAACTTAAATCAAAGTGTTACACAGATAATTACAGCAATATGTACAGTAGTTCGGAATATTAATAATGATGATTACAATAAGTATTCCAATGACTATTATTTCACTATTAATACTTCCGCTTTCTGCTTTAATTTTAAAAATTATTGTAAGCAAATCACAGAAATATTTTAAAAGGCAACAAGATTTTTTAGGACATGTTAATGGTCAAGTAGAAGAAGTATATGGGGGGCACTTAATCGTAAAAGTATTTAATGGTGAAGAAAAATCATTAAAAGAATTTAAAAAGGCAAATGATGAACTATATAAATCTGCTTGGAAATCACAATTTTTATCTGGATTAATGCATCCACTTATGAATTTTGTTGGAAATGTTGGATATGTATGTGTTGCAATATTTGGTGGATATTTAGCTATAAAAGGAAAAATATCAATAGGAGATATTCAAGCATTTATTCAATATAATAAACAATTTACTCAGCCAATAGGGCAAATAGCTCAAATATCAGGAAATTTACAATCAATGGTTGCTGCAGCAGAAAGAGTATTTGAATTTTTAGAGCAAGATGAGGAAAAAGATTCTGTAAAAGATCCTGCTAATATAGATAATTTAAAAGGAAATATCAAATTTGATCATGTTAAATTTGGATATACTGATGATAGAATTATAATTAAAGATTTTTCAGCAGATGTAAAAGATGGACAAAAAATAGCAATAGTTGGACCTACTGGTGCTGGAAAGACTACAATAGTAAAATTACTTATGAGATTTTATGACTTAAATAGTGGAAAGATTACTATAGATGGATATGACATAAAAGAATTTAAAAAAGGTACTATCCGTAAAAAGTTAGGCATGGTACTTCAAGATACATGGCTTTTTAGTGGATCAATAAAAGATAATATTAAATATGGTAGACCAGATGCATCAGATAATGATGTAATAGAAGCTGCAAAAGCAGCACATATTCACCATTTTATAAAAACACTTCCAAATGGTTATAATATGGTTTTAAATGAGGAAACAAGTAATGTTTCAGCAGGTCAAAAACAATTATTAACAATTGCAAGAGTAATTTTAGCTGATCCTAAAATATTAATATTAGATGAGGCAACAAGTTCTATAGATACAAGGACTGAAATACAAATACAATCTGCAATGGATAACTTAATGAAAGGTAGAACAAGTTTTATAATTGCTCATAGATTATCTACAATAAAAAATGCGGATCTTATTTTAGTAATGAATGAAGGAGATATAGTAGAACAAGGAACTCATGATGAACTATTAGCAAGAGATGGATTTTATGCTAAGCTATATAATTCACAATTTGAAGTTGAAGAAGAATAAAAGTAAAAAGATATAAAATAAAGCATATGATTAAGAATCATATGCTTTATTTTTATGAAAAAGAAAAATATTCTATTGACAATAGAACATATGTTTTATAAAATTGACAAAAGGATGTGATATTATGAAAAATTTTGAAGTCTTAGATACAAGAATAAATTATTATAACGAAGGTAATGAAGATTACATATCTTTGACAGATATGCTAAAATCAAAAGATGGTGAATTTTTTATTTCAGATTGGTTGAGAAATAGAAATACAATTGAATTTTTAGGAATATGG
>CALWZY010000025.1 GCA_944386155.1 uncultured Clostridia bacterium
TTTTGGTTATTATAGAAATAATTGTATAAAATAATCTTAAGTATGATAAACATTATAAAAAATTAGTGATATAATTTATAAAAATACTAAAGAGAGGAGCTTAAAAATGGCTAAAGATAAAGAAGTCGAAGAGGCAAATAATAATGTTAACTCTCAGTATGCAAAAGTAGCAACAATGTCTAAAGGAGATTTTACAGAAAAATATCATGTAACAGAAAATGGATTATCTTCTAGAGAAGCTACAAAAAGAATTACTAATTATGGAGAAAACATTATAAAAAAAGCAAGACCAAAAAGATGGTATAATTACTTTTTTGAAAGTTTATTTAGTGCATTTAATAGTATTTTACTAGGAATTGCAATTGTGCTTTGTTATACAGATATATACTTAGCAGATGAGCCAAGTTATGCAAATATTATAGTAATTATAATTTTAGTTATAGTAAGTACATTATTAGATTTTGTAGAAGAATATAGGTCTAATAAAGCTGCTGAAAAATTAAAAGAAATGGTTGCTACAACGACTACTGTAATAAGAGATGGAAAAGAATCAAGAATTCCAGTAAAAGATGTAACAGTAGGAGATGTTATAAAACTTTCTGCAGGAGACATGATTCCAGCAGATTTAAGAATTATTGAATCAAAAGATTTATATGTTGGTCAATCTTCTTTAACAGGTGAATCTGATAGTGTTGAAAAAAATGTAGAAAGTAAAATAGCTGAAGATGAGATAGAGTCAATTGTTGATTTAAATACTATTTGTTTTATGGGTACAAATGTTATAAGTGGTAGTGCAAAAGGTGTTGTAGTATATACTGCAGACGATACTTATTTTGGAAAAGTTGCACACACTTTAACTGGAAAAGAAAAATCAGATTTTCAAAAGGGTACAGAAAATATTAGTAAATTACTTATAAAACTAATGATTATACTAATACCAATCGTATTTATGATTAATGCAGGAAAACATGAAACTGTTATGGCATTTACATTTGCAGTTGCTGTTGCAATATGTATTACACCATTACTTCTTCCAGTAATACTTTCATCTAGCTTATCAAAAGGTGCTGTAAGAATGTCTAAGAAAAAGACTATTGTAAAAAAACTAGATTCTATTCAAAGTTTTGGTGCAATGAATATTCTTTGTACAGATAAAACAGGAACTTTAACAGAAGATAAAATAGTTCTTGAAAAATATTTAGATGTAAAAGGTGCAGAAGATTTAGGTGTTTTAAAACATGCATTTTTAAATGCTTATTTTCAAACAGGATTAAAAGGAAATATAGATGAAGCTGTAATAGAAAGAGCACTTAAAAATGATATGAGTGAATATACTAAAACTTATAAAAAAGTAGATGAAATTCCTTTTGACTTTACAAGAAGAAGATTATCAGTTGTAGTTGAAGGAGAAGGAGAGAAACTTTTAATTACAAAAGGTGCTGTTGAGGAGATTTTAAGTATTTGTACAAGAGCTAAATATAAAGATCAAATATTACAAATAACAAATGATGCTAAAGAACATATAAGAGAAATGACTAAAACTTTGAATAAAGATGGATTAAGAGTAGTTGCTGTATGTGTAAAAAAAGATAAAGAAATAGAAAACATATCTTCTTTTAGTGTATCAGATGAAAAAGATATGGTCTTAATTGGATTTATTGGATTTTTAGATCCACCTAAAGAATCTGCAAAAGAAGCTATCGAAAGAATGAATAAATCAGGCATTAGAGTTATGGTTCTAACAGGTGATAATGTTGAAGTAACAAATTGTATTTGTAAAAAAGTTGGAATTAATTCAAATCAAATTGTTACAGGAAGTCAATTAGATAAAATGTCAGATTTAGCAGTAAAAAGAGTTTTAAAGAAAACAAATATATTTGCAAAACTTTCTCCAATACAAAAAGCAAGAGTTGTAAGAATATTAAAAGATGCAGGAAATGTAGTAGGCTATATGGGTGATGGTATTAATGATAGCCCTTCACTTATAAACTCTGATGTAGGTATATCAGTAGATACTGGAGCAGATATTGCAAAAGAATCTGCAGATATTATTCTACTTGAAAAAGATTTAAATGTATTATTAGATGGTGTAACAGAAGGAAGGAAAACATTTGCTAATTTAATGAAATATATAAAGATGGCTGTTAGCTTTAACTTTGGTGAGGTTGTATCTGTTATTATTGCAAGTATATTCTTACCATTTTTACCAGAAACTCCAATTCAATTATTAGTTGAAAGTTTATTATATGATTTTGGACAACTTACTCTTCCATTTGATAATGTTGATAAAGAGTATTTGAAAAAACCAAGGAAGTGGGATATAAAAGGACTAAAACGTTTTACATTATTTATGGGACCTGTTAGTTCATGTTTTGATATTTTAGTATTTTTATCACTTTGGTTTGGTTTTGGTTTAAGAGGAGCAGATGTTGCACTATTCCAAACAGTATGGTTCTCTTATAGTATTATTTCTAACTTAATAGGAATGCATATAATAAGAACATCAAAATTACCATTTATACAAAGTAGAGCGCATAAAGCAGTATATGCATCATCAATTTTACTATGTATTACTGCATTAATAGTTCCATCTACTATTTTAGGAGAGGCTATTGGACTTGTAGTACTTCCTACTGAGTATATAGGATTAATCTTTGGAGTAACTGCTCTATATTGCGTTGTAGCTTTAGTTGCTAAAAAGATTTATATGTCTAGAAATAATGGGGAATGGATTTAATAAAGAATTAATAAGTAAAAATAAAAGCTTCGATTTATATTTTATAAAAAGAAGCTTTTATTTAGTACAAAATCTAATATTTTTTATAGTAAAATTAAAAAATTGATGATATAATAATAAAAGAAAGAGAGGAAAAAAATGAAAAAAGAGGAACTAATTAATTTCTGGTTTGAAAGTGCTGAAAACGATTTAGACACTATGAGATTACTTTATAAAAATAAGAAAAATACTTGGAGTTTATTTATAGGTCATTTAGTTGTTGAAAAGCTACTAAAAGGACTGATTATAAGGAATAATTCCGATGTTTTAATTGTACCTAAAATACACAATTTAATATTATTATCTCAAAAAGCAAAATTAGTTGTTCCAAACAAAATAAAAGAAAAAATACAAGTAATTAATACGTTTAATATAAGCGCAAGATATGATGATTATAAGAAAACTTTTGAAGAAAAATGCACAGATAGTTATACTAAAAATCAGATAAACAATATAGAGGAGGTAGTAAAATGGTTAAAAGAACAATAAACAAAGAAATATTAAACTCTATAAATAAATATGTTAAAGAAATTAAAAAGAAATATAATGTTTCAACTATAATTTTATTCGGTTCATATGCCAAAGGTACTGAAAATGAAGATAGTGATATAGATATTGCAATAGTTTCAGATGATTTTGAAGATATATATGATTGTATGGCAATATTAATGGGAATGACATGGGATATTGATGCAAGAATAGAACCACATCCAATAAAAAAGAAAGACTTTGATGAGGTTTCAGATTATTTTGTAAAAGAAATAAAAGATACAGGTATTAAAGTAGCATAATTTTTAAAAATGTATACAACAAAAGAATGTAGAATTTTTTCTACATTCTTTTGTTTACATAAACTAAACTTTTTTGCTAAAATCTATTGGAATTATATTAAAAATATGATAAAATATTAAATTAACTAGCAGAAAAAATAAATAAGTAGAAGGGATAAAAGTATATATGGAAAAATTAATATATTTTAATAAATTTTACTTAGATAAAGAAAAAGATATACAAGTTCATTTATATAAGACAGAAAATATAGATGAACTTTGTTTTATAATACGTACACCAAATCATAGAACAGGAAATTTAATATCAAATATAGCAAAGATATGTAATCTTCCAATAGAAAAAGATGAAAATAACATGAAAATAATTAGAGGAATTATTCCAGCATCTTTAAATGGAGATAATGAAGAGGTTTATATATTAAGATTAGGTGGAATGAAAATTGCCAATATATATAATGATAGAATTGAAGTTAAAGCAAGAATTCCAGTTATATCTAAAACATTAATGTCTCAGACAAAAGATTATAAATTAAATATTCACCAAACTATCTTAAAATCATATGTTCTTAAAAAACTTAAATTTAGAACAGATTTACATACACATATGAATGCTAATTTGTCACCAGATGTTTTAATTGCACTTGGTATTAAAAGACAACTTAGATATCCCTTATATTATATTAAAAAAATAAACTTAAAACTTACTAAAAATCAAGAAGATATGATTTTAAAAAGAAGAATTCCTGTAGAAAAAGAATATGAAAATTGTGGACTTACAGGAAAACATCTTACGAGAATAATAGATGATAATACATTTATTAATTTTGCTGATTTAATATTAAATAATTTAGAAAACGCGAAAGAAAACATTTCAAAAATAAGAAATAGTTTAGTAATATTAAAAGATGGTCAAGCTGTATTTACAAACTTAGAAAAATTATATTTATATAGATATGTATTTTGTAAAGGAAAAACTGCGGATGATTTAATTAAAATAAATAAATCAGATATTGAAAAAATTCCTGAAGAAGATATTAAAAATTATCTATTTAAGATGCTTGAAGATGCAAATCCTGAAAGTAAGTATGCAAATAACACATTAAGACAAGATAAGTATTTATGGATAGCAAGAGAATATAAAAAACAAGGAATATATTATACTGAAATTACAGATACAGATTTAAATAAATTAGGAGAGCCTGCAATAAAAGTTTTAGAAGATGCTCATGAGGTGCTTCCAAAAATCGAAGAAGATACAGGTGTGAAAATTAGATTTTTAATGGGTCTTAGAAGAATTCCTCGTACAATAAAAAAAGAAGAAGGAGTTACAGATAATTATTTAGCAGATAATTTAGTTGCCTTATATGCAGTCTCAAAAGATCCATATGTTGTAGGTTCTGATTTTATAGGAGAAGAAATAAATGATATATCAGAACTAAAACCAATGATTAAAGAAATTGTAAAATATGCAAATAATGAAGATGAAGGTTTTACGATAAGAATACATGCCGGAGAAAATGATTCACTAAGAGATAATGTTAAAAAATCTATTGAATGTGTGAAAGATTCTGTAAGCCCAGGAAAAAAGGTTCCTAGATTTAGAATAGGACATGGACTATATACGGCTAATCTTAATTCAAAAGAAGGAAAAGAGCTTATATGTGAGATGAAAGAAACTGGTGTAGTTTTAGAGTTCCAATTTACGTCAAATGTTAGATTAAATAACTTGACTAATTTAAAGCATCATCCATTAAAAAAATATTTAGAAAATGGAATTAAATGTGTTCAAGGAACAGATGGGTGCGGAATATATGGTGTAGATACAATAGATGAACAATTAAGCCTTCAAAATTTAATAGGACTTTCAAATGATGATTTCGAAAAGATGAGAAAAGTTGAAGATGAGATTATATCTTATAATGACAATTATTTTGAAGAGAAGAAAAAGAAATTCGAAAAAATATGTAATGGAAGAAGCATTAGAGAAACTATATTAGATTTAGAAGAAAAATATAAAAAAATAATTCCAAATATTAATTTAAGAGTTAATAATAAATTAAACTCAGAAGAAGAATTAAAAAATAAAATAAAAGCACTTCCAATAGATAAAGTTCCTATAATAATTGCAGGTGGAAGTTTTAATACAAAACATAGAAAAACAGTAATTAATGAAAGTGGGTTAAACACTATTAAAGAATTAGTAAATAAAGTAGATAGTAATAAAGTTTATTTTGTAGTTGGACATAAAATGCAAGGTTATGAAAAAGCTCTAGTAGATATTGCAAAAGAGTATAACAAAAATCTAGAGATTGATGCAATTATTCCAAAGGCCATTTCTAAAGAAGAGAAAAATAGACTTATAAGTGAAGATGAGTTAAATGGTGTTTGCATATCTAATGAAAGTGAAGGTTTTGGTATATATAAAAGCTTTAATTATGAGATATTTGAGAGAAGAAAATCTATAGTAGTAGCTTTTGATGGTAATTCACCAGTTTCAAATTTAGTTCAAGAAGCAAAAAATGGTAAAGGAAAAGCTAGAATATATGTAAATTCAGATGTAACAGCTCTAAAAGATAAGGCAAATTCATTAGGAGGATATGTAGTTCCATTTAAAGTAGATGAGACTATTGTAGATACTATAATAAATGATAATCCAGAGATTGTTTAATCTTTAAATTAAATATAATAAACTTAAATACAACAAAATTAAATAAAATAAAGTGAATATAATTAAAATAAATATGCACATAAAACTAATTTAAATTAGCTTTATGTGTATATTTTTAGTTATAGCAAAAATTGACAGAATAAGACAAAAAGTTATATAATACTTTGGAAAAAATATTAGGAGGTAAGAATATGTACCGGATTGAAATGCTAAAAACAGATGGCAAAAAAAGCATTTTGCTTGTATGTGATGACGGTATGGGGCTTAAAGACTTCAAGATTCTAGAAAAAGGGGATGACTATGTAAAAGGCGGATATGTTCCTACTACTGTAAGGACTATGTGCCTTGTGGAATATATTAAAGGAACATATAAGACGGTTTTGATTGAACAGTCATACTATCTTTTAGATCTTGATGAAAACAAGATCTTCCGTTTAGAAAGAATAGGAGGAAATAGCCGCATAGACAATGGTGCGAAAACAAAAAAACTGTATCTTGGAAAATATCCTGGAACAAAAACGACGATTCGCACTACAAGAAATTTTCACTATTTGCAAGCAAACATTACTGATGGAAATGGGTTAAAACCATTTACAACAGATGCTACATGGGTAAACCTTGAGGAAATGCCGGGGACCATGATTGCGTTAACTTTTGAGCATGGAGAAACAAGGATGCATGAAATTTCTTGCGCTGTCTTCTTATAGTAAATTAGGCAGTAACCAAAACTATTTTATGGCGGGGAAAAGTCCCCGCCGGTTTTGTTGAAAAAGATTATTAGTTAGTATACAATAATATAAAATAAAAATTTCGAATAATAATAAGTTTATTTGAAATAAATAAAAATTAAAAAATATATTAAATATAATTTTTAAAATAAATTGAGGTTTATAATGAACAAAAAAGAATTTATAGAAATTGTTAAAAGTTTAAGTTTTCCTAAAGATAAATTTTGTATAATTGCTGGAGGATCATACTTAATGTATGGACTAAAGAATGATACAGAAGATGTTGACTTAAAAATAAAACCAGAACTTTTTTGTAAGTTAAAAGAAAAATATAATTTAGTAAAAAGTACTAAAATGGAAAATTTATATGAACTTTCAAATAATATAGAATTAAAAGTTGAAGATTTTGATTTAAATGACACTAAAGTTATAGATGGTTTTAATGTTTTAAAATTAGAAATACAAAGAAAATGGATTATAGAAAATAAAAGAGAAAAAGATAATGAAAAATTAAAACTTATAGATGAATATTTAAATACAAAGGAATGATGTAAGTGAATAAATTAGAAAGCAGCAGAAGAAGAAAAACATCTAGAGCTAGACATTCTTCTGAAGGACTAAGTAGAGAAGAGTATGTAGAAAGAGTTAAAAGAAGAAAAAATAATGAAATAGATGATATTATAAATGATTCTCAAGGAAGAAAAAGTGCTTCTACTTCAAGAAAAAATAGTAGAGGTACATCTAGAAAAGTAACTAAAAGATCATCTAAAAGAAAAAATGCTAAAAATGATATAGATGGTAATATGCAAGAAGAGCTTGATACAAAAACAAGAATAAAGAAAATGATAATTAAAATTCTTATTAGAGTATTAATTATAGTTCTAATAATATTATTTATCTTATTTATTATTTCTCTTGTACGATTTACAAGTATCGCAAAACAAATGATAAAAAACACTCCATCTATTATTGTAGATACATCAGGAGAGAAAATTGGTGAAGTTGGAAATGAAAGAAATAGAAAAAACATTTCTTTTGAAGAGATGCCAGATAATTTAAAAAATGCGTATGTAGCTATTGAAGATGAAAGATTTTATAAACATGGAGGAGTAGATATAAAAAGAACTGGTGCTGCAACTCTAAATTATATATTTTCATTTGGAAAAGCTTCTTTTGGTGGAAGTACAATTACTCAGCAATTAGTTAAAAACCTAACAGGAAATACTAAAGCTACTGTTACTCGTAAAGTAGATGAGTGGACTAAAGCTATGGCATTAGAAGTTGCTATGTCAAAAGAAGAGATATTAGAAGCATATTTAAATATTATTTATGTAGGACCAAATGTTTATGGAGTTGAAACTGGTGCAGAATATTATTTCTCAAAACATGCTAAAGATTTGTCTCTTGAAGAATGTGCATTTTTAGCTGGAATAAATCATGCTCCTAACGCTTATAATCCATTTAGAGAAGGAGAGGATAACTCTGAGAAAATTAAGAAAAGAACTAATACAGTATTAAGTAAGATGCTCGAACTTAAATATATTTCTCAAGAAGATTATAATAAAGCAAAAGAAAAAGTTGATAATGGTTTAAAATTTAAAAGAGGAGATATTGAAGTTGAAAAAGAAGGAGAGATTTATTCATATCATACTGATGCTTGAATATCAGAAGTAATAAAAGATGTTGCAGACAAAAAGCATATTTCTGAAGAATTTGCTACAAATTACTTATATATGGCAAATCTTAAAATATATAGTACACAGAATAAAGATATTCAAAAGACAATGGAAAAAGAATTTAATAAAAAGATGTATCTTTTAAAATCAAAAAATGATGAAAATGCAACTTCACAAGCAGCGATGGTAGTAATTGATAATAAGACAGGTTATGTAGTAGGATGTGTTGGTGGACTTGGAGAAAAAGAAACATCAAGAGGATTTAATAGAGCAACACAAGCTAAAAGACAGACAGGATCTGCAATTAAACCGTTAGCAATCTTAGCACCAGGAATAGATAAAAAAATATTTACTGCTTCTACAACTTTTGTAGATGAAGAAACAGATTTTAATGATGGTTCAGATGAGCCATATCATCCAACAAATTATGATGGATATTTAGGAGAGATTACTGTAAGAAGAGCAGTAGAGTCTTCTCAAAATATACCTTTTGTAAAAATGATGGAAGAAATTACTCCTAAAACATCAATTAAATATTTAAAGAAGATGGGCATTTCTACTTTAACAGATAAAGATGAAAATTTAGCTTTAGCTCTTGGAGGATTAGATATAGGAATGTCCCCACTTGAGACTGCTGCAGCATATGCTACAATAGCAAATGATGGTAAGTATATTGAACCAACATTTTTTACTAAAATTGAAACTTCAGAAGGAAAGACTGTTCTTAAAAGTAAACAAAAAAAGAAAAATGTATTTTCAAAAGAAACAGCATATATTATAAAAGAATTATTAACAGAGCCTGTAAATGGAACTTACGGAACAGCTACATATTGTAAAATGAAAAATATGGATGTTGCAGCAAAAACTGGTACAACAAATGAAAATTATGATAGATGGCTATGTGGATTTACTCCTTACTATTCAGCAGCAACGTGGTTCGGATTTGATATAAATGAAACTATTAATTTTAATAAAAGAAATCCAGCAGGATTAATCTGGTCTTCTATAATGGATGATATCCATGAAAAACTTGAAGGAAAAAGATTTGAAAAACCAAACAAAGTTATATCTTGTACTATATGCAAAAAGTCAGGAAAGAAAGCTACTAAATATTGCATTGATACTTATGAAGAATATTATTTAAAAGGAACAGAGCCAACAGAATGTACATATCATTCATCAAAAAATAAAGGCAAAAAGAATGAAATTAATAAATCTGTAAATAAAAATACTGTAGATGAAAGTAAAAATACTGAAAATGTGAAAAAAGAAACAGATGATTCAGTTGAAAAAGAAGTTATAGAAGAAGCACCTAAAGTTGAAGCTAGTGATGAGATAATTGAAGATCCATCTGAAAATACAGAAAATGATACTTCATCAGATAATAATATTCAAAATAATGTTACAGAAGATTCTAAAGAAGATATAATAGAAGAAACAGAATCTTCTGAAGATTCAACAGATAAACCTTTGCAAGATGCAAGTAATGAAAAAATAGAAAATGTTGCATAAAACTAATTTAAAATAAAAAAATTAATAATTTAAAATTTAGTTAAATTTGATAAAAATAAACTTTAGATATTAATAATATTTGAAGTTTATTTTTTTGTTTTTTGAGAATAATAATTATATAAAATAAAAGGAGGTTTTATTATGGATAAAAAGCAAATCATAAATTGTACAGTAAGTAGCTGTAAATATCAAAATGAGAATAACAAATGTAATTTAAATCAAATTACAGTAAAGCCATTTAAGAATTGTAAAACTGGTGAAAAAGATGAGACTATATGTGGAGATTATAAGCTAGATAATTAGAATAATAAAAATAAAAATAAAAATTATAAAATAAAAAAAAAAAGAAATAAAGAAATAAAAAAATTAAAAATAAAAAATAAAAAATAAAAAATTAAAAAATAAAAAGGGCGATATATATCGCCCTTAAACATTACCTTTTTCTTTTAATCTCATTGATATTTTCAACACGTCTATCTTTAGTCCTTCTATCATTAGAAACTGGCTCATTTTTTTTACGTCTATCCTTGTTTTTCCTTCTTTCATCAAAAAGATTACCATCTCGATCCATAACTATCAAAAGTAATCACCTCTCATTTGTAAATTTTAATAAAGTATAGCATATTATTTTTTCTTTTGCAACTTGACATATAAATTTCTAAGAAATAAAATGTAACAAACAACAAAAATATTTTTAGGAGGGATTTTTTATGCCATTAGTAACAACTAAAGAAATGTTTGAAAAAGCTATGAAAGGACATTATGCCATTGGGGCGTTTAATATTAATAATATGGAGTTTATTCAAGCTATAACTGAAGCTTGCGATGAAGCAAAATCTCCAGTTATACTTCAAGTATCTTCAAGTGCAATTAAATATGCACAAATAAAATATCTAATAAAAATGGTAGAAGCTGCAGTAGAATCAACAAATATTCCAATTGCACTTCATCTAGACCATGGACCAGATTTCGAAACTTGTAAAATGTGTATAGATAATGGATTTACATCAGTTATGATAGATGGTTCTAAATACGATTTTGAAGAAAATGTTGCTTTAACTAAAAAAGTAGTAGATTATGCACATTCAAAAGGTGTCGTAGTAGAAGCTGAACTTGGAAAATTAGCAGGAATCGAAGATGATGTAAATGTTGCAGCAGATGATGCAAGATACACAGATCCAGATCAGGCAAAAGAATTTGTAGAAAGAACTGGATGTGATTCTTTAGCAATAGCAATAGGTACAAGTCATGGAGCTTATAAATTTAAAGGAGAAGCTAAACTAAGATTTGACATTTTAGCAAAAGTAAAAGAAAAATTACCAAACACTCCAATAGTATTACATGGTGCATCTTCAGTAATTCCAGAACTTGTTGAAATGTGCAACAATAATGGTGGAAATATTCCAGGTGCAAAAGGATGCCCAAATGAAATGTTAAAAGAAGCAGGAGAAAAAGGAGTATCTAAGATAAATGTTGATACTGATTTAAGACTTGCAATGACTGCTCAAATCAGAAGAGTATTTAACGAAGATCCTTCAATATTTGATCCTAGAAAATATTTAGGACCAGCAAGAGATGAAATTAGAAAAACAGTATTAGATAAAGTCAATAATGTATTTTGTTCTGGAGGAAAGGCATAAAATATTAATTTATTTTAGGAGAAACAAATGAAAAATATATTGTTTAATGTAGAATTATTAGATAGACATTATGCATTTTATTTAGATGATGAAACAAATAATTTATACGGGTTTGCTGTTAAAAGAAATAATAAAGCTTATTTCATTACAAAAGGTAATGAAATAAGTTTTATGAATAAAATAATTGACTTTCTTAATGAAAAATATATAAGAAGAAATGATGTATTATATAAAAATGAATATTTAGAAAGATATATTAACAGATACAATAAGATGAGCTATTTTGCAAGAAGAAGTGAAAATGAAGTAAGTCCAGTGTCATATGAGGAAGCTTCTGATTTATATGACTTTTATAATAAACCTAAAATATTATATATAGGAAGAAAAAGAAATGCTGGTAGACAAGGTTCATATAGAGGTTATGGAGATGTAGATCCATTTTCTACAAGCTCGCCATATGGACAATATAATCCATATGGATCAAATGGACATTTTTCACCTTCTGATCCATATTATAATAACCAATATCAAAATAGAAGAAATAGAAATAAAAAACCACCATTAAAATTAATTTTTGCTATTGCAGGAGCTGTAGCAACTATATCAGTATCTGCGATTGGGGCTAAATTTTTTATAGATGGTGGAAAAGTCCCATTTATTACTAAATCACAAATTGAGCAACAATTTGGAGAAGTAGATATAACAGCAGATGAAGAATCAGAAAAAGATTTACAAACAAAATATGAAAGTATAAAAAAACAGCTTGAAGAACAGAATTTGGAAAATTGGGAAATATCAAAAGAATTAGATGAGATAGCATTTTTTGAAGGAGATAGTAGCGATATTAATTTTTACTATGATTCTGAAAAGAATGAAGTTGTATTTGTATATGAAGATTTACAAAGGACAGCTCCTTTACATAGTGAAGAAAAAGCTATGGAAGAAGATACTTCTTCACCAGATATTCCTGAAGGAGTAGAAGAAATATTAGAAACTATTGCAAATAATGATAAATTAACAGATGAAGAAAAGACTTTTGTAGCAGGTTCTATTTTAGATAATTTAGTAGATAATGCTGAATATTTAAATTATGATGAGCTTAATTATAGATATAGAATATTAGATATTAACTATGAATATCATGAGTATGGTAAAGATGTTTCTGGACAAATAAATGATTCCCCATATGAAAGTGCGGCAGCACAATATGCTTTGCCATCAATTAACTATTCACAATACGAATCTATGATGGAATTTGCAGAAAAATATGATATTCCAGAAGATGAAATGATAGATTCCTCAGGAAAAATAAGTGTTTTTAATGGAACAGATTTAAATTCATCTATAGAAAATAGTAAAACAACAATTCCTCATGAGCTTCGGACATGTAAATGGAAATTTTGAAGGACCAACAGTATTATTAAATGAAGGATATACTTCAGTAAGTACTAATGCAGGCTCTTATGAAAATGAGCAATTAATGGCAAGATTGATGATAGAAACTTTTGGTGATGAGACTATAAGGGAAGGTTATTATGGATTTGATTTAACTAATGCTTTAACCAATAAAATAGTAGAGAAAACAGGTAGAGACAATAAAGAAGTATATAGTGAAGTAACTTCATTTTTAGAAGAAATTCAAGATGTCTTATATAGAACAGGTGATATAGGTCTTGAATTTAGAAAAGATTCTATATTAATGCAAGATTATGATAATCTATTTAAAAAATTTGAAGAATATTATGAAGCGATAAATGAAGAAAAAATGTCTAATAATATTATTGCAACATCAATAGCAGACTATCTTCAAGAAGATGGAAAAAGAACTAAATTAAGAGATGGAGAGCATATTGTAGGAATAGAATATAATAAAGATGGTTCAGCAAAAATTTCTGTTGGAAGGAGAAGAGATGAATTTTCATATAGAATTGGGCTACAAACAACGACAGAGACTGCAAGTTCTATTTCTAGAGATTATATTGTAAATTCTGAAAATAAAAATAATACTAATATGTTTTCAGAAATTAAAGATGAAAATATAGAATATATAAGTGACTTATATGGAGATATAGAAAAATAGAACTATTCATAATATAAAAAGAAAAAAAGATATGAAAATCATATCTCTTTTTTCTTTTTTATTTTTATTTTTATTATATTTTAAATTTTTTATAATATATTTTTTAAAATCGATTCTAAGGAAAATAATTGTAAAAAGGATAAACATATACATTATATGCTATTTTTTTCTTTAATAGCTCTTTTAATCTTAATCTCAGCTTCTTTTTTTGCAATATCATTTCTTTTATCATATAATTTTTTACCTTTTCCGATTCCAAGTTCTATTTTAACAAAACTACCTTTAAAATAAAGTGATATCGGAATTAAGGAATAGCCTTGTTGTTTTACAAGATTAAACAATTTTTCAATTTCTCTTTTATTTAGTAATAATTTTCTATTTCTTAAAGGATCTTTATTAAAAATATTTCCATATTCATAAGGGCTTATGTGCATTCCATAAATATAAGCTTCACCATTTTTTATATTTACATAGCTGTCTTTAAGATTTACTTTTCCGAAGCCTTATTGATTTTATTTCAGTACCTGTAAGTACAATTCCTGCTTCTAACGTATCTTTAATATCATAATTGTGTCTTGCTACAGGATTTTTAGATATTAACTTTGTTTCCATATGTAACCTCTATTTTAATTTAATTATAATTTAATTTTATAAATAACTTATATAATCTTATTTTTATTATATAAAAAATTATAACATCAAAATTAGTATAAGACAAGTAATAGTGCTTATTCGCCTTCTAAAAAAAGATAAACTTTATTAAGAAAGAGAAAAAACACTATTACGTTTCTAATGATTTCTATTTGAATTATTTGTTTGAGAAGTATAATACCAAACTAGAGCAACTATAACTATTGCGATTGCAGCAAGTATCATCCAAAGCCAAACATTTGAAGTCATAGAAGTAGTTTCGTTTGCAGTAGTTTGAGTAGTATTATAATTTCCTGTTACATCATAAGTTATATTTTCAGTTGTATTTTCTATCATATTTTCTCCAGATTGCATTCCGCCTTCGAGAGTATTTTTAGCATCGTCTACCATATTTTTGGCAGTGTTTGCAGCTCCATTAGTAGCATTTTCTATAATGTTTCCTGCATTTTTTATAGAATTTTGAGTTTTATCTGCAGATTTTTTCATTTCTTCTGTAACATTTGAAGCAAATATGCTACAAGATAAAATTACAAGTAAAATAGAAAATACAATACTAGTTAATATAAAATGTTTCTTTTTCATAAATATACCTCCTAAATAAGTTTTTAGAAACTTAAAATTAGTATGTGTATAAAGAAAAAATATATTCATATAATATTTTATTTTAATCAATTATTTTTAAATAAAATATTATATGAATATAGATAGCTTAATGAAAATTATTGAATAAAAATAAAGATAAAATTTAAAATTAAAAAAGAAAATAAAAGAAAGTAAAAGAAAACAAAAAAACAATGAAAAATAAAAAAGAAGAAAAGAAGGAAAAATGAAATAAGAAATGAAATAAAAAAATAAAGAAGTTTTTAAGCTTCTTTATTTAAATAAATATAATTAATATACAAATTGTAAAATATAAATTATAAAAGGATTTATTATTTATATTTTTATTTTATATTTTTATTTTTTTAATCTAATTAAAATTGCTATTGCAAAAAGAACTATTAAAATACCAATTACTATGATAAATATACTTAAAATAATTGATAGTCCTAAATCAGATTCTGGAAGAGAAGATGTTGATGTTGTTGTAGATGGCGTAGATGTAGTTCCAGAAGATACAGTTGATGTATCTGTTTCTGAAGTATCTGTATTAGTATCAGTAGAAGTATTTGTATCGTTTGTAGAATTACTTACTGTAGTATTACTTGATGAATTAGTTGTAGAGTTTAAGTCATTTGATAATGTATTAGACATTGTATTTGTTGTAGTAGTTGCTGAGTTTGCTGTATTTGAAGTCATTGTATTTGTAGTTGTTGTAGTTTCTGAACTGTTTAGTGATGTGGCAAATACTATATTTGATAAGCTAAATGCTAAAATTAGTAATAATATTGTTACTTTTATTATTTTATTTATTTTCATTTTAAACCTCCAAGTAATAAATATAAGATTATAATTATTATTACATATATTTGATAAAAAAGTCTAGTAAATTTCACAATATTTTTAAAAACATACAAAAACATACAAATTAAATATCTAAAAATTTGAAAAATAAATAATTATGATATATAATCTAGAAATCAAAAAATATAGGATTTTTTAATATATATAATATTAGATAGGAGAATAAGATGACCAAAAAAATTAAAAATGGAATTACAAATTTTATTAAAAAACATAGTCAATACAGAGATATTGTTAGAGATACTTTAAATTTTTTAAGAGGAATTAAATATAAAATAGATGGTATTGGAAAAAAGATAGATGAAAAAACTATATTATTTTCTTGTTTTAATGGAGTATCTTATACTTGTAGCCCAAAAGCATTATATGAAGAAATTTTAAAGAGTGATAAATATGATGATTATAAACTAGTGTGGGTTTTTAAAGATCCTAATAAATATAATTTTTTATTAAATAATAAAAATACTATACTTGTTAAAAGAGGAAGTAAAGAATATAGAAAATATCTTCATACAGCTAAATACTGGTTCTTTAATTTTAAAATTGCTGATTCTATATATCCTACAAAAGAGCAGGTGTTTTTACAATGTTGGCACGGAACTCCTTTAAAAAGATTAGGATGCGATTTAGAAAACTTTGATAATCTATTAAATTCTTTAGATGGAATGAAAAAAAGATACAAAATGGAAGCTGAAAAATTTAGTTACTTTATATCACCTTCTAAATTTGCTAGTGAAAAATTTATATCTGCATGGAATTTAAAAGAAATAGGAAAAGAAAATATCATGATAGAGAAAGGATATCCAAGAAATGATTTTCTATTTAATTATACAGAAAAAGATATAGAAAATATGAAAAGAAAGATTTTAGGATATTATTATCTTGAATATGAGAAAAATATAAAAAAGAAAAAAATCATCTTATATGCTCCAACATATAGAGCAAATCAACATGAAACAGGAGTTGGATATGTGTATAAAAATGAAGTCGATTTTGATAAGCTTAGAGAAAAATTAGGGGATGATTATATAATATTATTTAGACCTCATTACTTTATAGCAAATGCATTTGATTTTGAAAAATATGATGGCTTTGTATATAATGTATCAGATATTGACGATATAAATGGATTATATATTATTTCAGATATATTAATTACTGATTATTCTAGTGTGTTTTTTGATTATGCTAACTTAAAAAGACCAATAATCTTTTATATGTATGACTTAGAACATTATAGAGATGAATCTAATGGCTTTTACATTGATGTTAATAAAGAACTTCCTGGAAAGATTGTAAAAACAGATGATGACTTAATAGATGAAATTAAAAGAGTTTCTAAAGAATTTAAATATGATGAAAATTATAAAAGATTTAATGATACATATAATTACTTAGATGATGGAAATGCTTCAAAAAGAGTTCTAGATGTAGTATTAAATAATGATAAAGGATAAATAATAAATAATAAAAAAACATAAAAAATAATTAAAAATCATAGGAAATTATATAATATAAGAGTATAAAAATAGTAATTATTTTATTTTACTATAATTATACTCTTTTTTAGCTATATTTTTAATATATTTTGTGATAATATATTTTTTGAAAAATATATAAAAGAGGTGATTTTTTGTCACAAATTAAAATAAATAATTTATCTTTTTCATATGGAGGTAGCTATGAGAAAGTTTTTGATAATATAAATTTAATTTTAGATACTGATTGGAAACTAGGATTAATTGGAAGAAATGGAAAAGGAAAAACTACTTTTTTAAAATTGTTACTTGGTGAATATAAATATAATGGTAGTATTACTAAAAGTGTTAATTTAGATTATTTTCCATTTAATATAGGAAATGAAAATTTAGATACATTAGATATAATAAATAATATTATTCCAAGTGTTGAGGATTGGGAGATATTCAAGGAACTAAATTTAATAAATACAAATATTGAAATATTGTACAGACCTTTTAATACTTTAAGTGGTGGAGAAAAGGTAAAGGCTTTACTTGTAACATTATTTTTAAAAGATAATGAGTTTTTACTGATAGATGAGCCAACAAATCATTTAGATGAAAAATCAAAAAAAGATGTGGAAAATTATTTGAAAAATAAAAAAGGATTTATTTTAGTTTCTCATGATAGGACACTTTTAAACAATGTAGTAGATCATATTTTAAGCATAAATAATAAAGATATTGAGATAGTAAAAGGTAATTATGATTCTTGGAGAGAAAATAGAGATAATATAAATAGTTTTGAAATTATGAAAAATGAAAAGTTGAATAAAGATATAAATAGATTAAAAATGGCAGCACAACAAACGAATAATTGGTCTAATGATATTGAAAAAACTAAAACAGGGAATAAAGTTTCTGGATTAAGGCCTGATAGAGGATATATTGGACATCAATCTGCTAAAATGATGAAAAGATCAAAAGTGATAGAAGGTAGAATTGAAAAAGAAATTGAAGAAAAAGAAAGCCTTTTATTAAATATAGATAAAACATTTGAATTAATTATGAAACCTGAAATCTGTAAGAAAAAAGAATTAATTATAGCTAAAGATTTGCAAATTAAATATGATAATAAAGAAATATTTAACAAAGTATCTTTTTGCGTAGAAAATACTGATAGAGTTTCACTAACAGGAGAAAATGGCTCTGGAAAATCTAGTATTATTAAATTAATACTAGGAGAGAATATTTCTTATAATGGATATTTTTCAGTTAAAAATGATTTAAAAATTTCTTATGTAGCACAAGATACTAGAGAAGTTTATGGTTCTTTAAAAGATTATGCAAATAAGTTTAAAGTAGACGAATCTATTTTTAGAGCTATGCTTCAAAAACTAGGTGTAGAATCAAAATATTTTAATAGAGATTTAACAGAATTAAGTGAAGGTCAAAAAAAGAAAGTTATGATCGCTAGAAGTATATCAGAATCAGCAGAACTTTATATTTGGGATGAGATGTTAAATTATATAGATATTCAGTCAAGAGAACAAATAGAGAGTATGATACTTAAATATAAACCTACTATTTTGTTTGTAGAACATGATGAAACTTTTAGAAATAAAATTATGACAAAAGAAATTGTATTAGAAAAGATATAGATTTATAAGTAAAAGTAATAAGTAATAAATTAATAATTTATAAGAAGAAATTAATATTATTAAATAATTAAAACAAAATTGTATTAAATATAGGAGGTAGTTTATGAACAGAGATGAAGCATTTGAAATTTTAAAAAAATATAATAAAGAGGAATTTCACATAAGACATGCTTTAACAG
>CALWZY010000026.1 GCA_944386155.1 uncultured Clostridia bacterium
TTGATTTATCAATATTAAATCTTCCATTTCCAATTGGATAATATATGCTATATGCATCATATTCTTTTCCATTAATATTCTTTTTAAATAATTTTTTACGTACACTTGATACAG
The DNA here is from genome assembly GCA_944386155.1 of uncultured Clostridia bacterium. Classification (GTDB taxonomy): domain Bacteria; phylum Bacillota; class Clostridia; order TANB77; family CAG-508; genus UMGS1994. The sequence goes on from CALWZY010000026.1 coordinate 115, forward strand.
ATATTTTTTCTCCTAGCACAATTGAACTTACTTGATTTCCAAATAATATTATTACTTTTGGATCTAATATTTCTATTTCTTTTTCTAGTAAACGTAAATATTCTTTATATATTTTATCTGGAAGTGGTCTTGCATCTATTTGTGTACATTTTCCAAGATTCGTAATAAAGTATTTATGTTTTTCTACATCACTATATACTTCATCTGCAAACTCTTCTGTCCACTCAGATCCTTTTATTGATTTTATTTTCTTATACGTTTCCTCATCTTGAAGTCCAACACTATAAAATAAATCCCAAATATTTTTTGTTCCAATCCATGGTGATTTTCTACCTTTCCATGATTTTTCTGAAGCAATATTTCTTCCTGTTGGATTCATAAATACAAAACATATATCTGGATTTTCTTCTAATCCACCATTATATATTGAATCTAATTCTTTTGCTCCATATTTTAATTGCAGTTTATCATATTCTTTATTTAAATCTTGTATTTTCATTATTCAATTCCTTTACTAGTTAAATATTTATATATTTTTTATATTCTTAATTAGTATACCAAGTTTTTATAAAATAGACAATTATAAAAGTATTAAAAAAAGATATATTTATATATGTAATAAATATATCTTTATATATTTTAGTTATGTTTTAATTTTAATTTTAGTCTTAGTTTTATTATTATTCTTTATTTTTTTATTTTTAATTCTTAGCTCATTTTTTTATCTTTTATCTTTTTTCTTTACTAAAATATCTCCGAAGATTTCTTCTTGCTCTGTTGAAACTTTACTTCTTCTTGAAAGTTCCAAAAGTCCAGAAAAAGCAGTAACAACCTCTGGTCTTGATTTTTCTTTTATTGAAAATAATTTATTAAAAACAAAACTTTTATTTTTTATTAATGCTCTTAACATATCTTTTACTTTGCTTGCTACTGTAAACTTTTCAATTATAGCAATTTTTTCAATATTTTTAGCATTAAGATTTATTTTATTTTTTTCTGCTTCTAATAATCTCTCATATCTTTTAGAAAGTTCTTCTTTTTTATACACTTTTTCTAATTTTTGTTTTGGAAGTTCTATTTGTTCTGGTAATTTGTAAAATCTTTTAGAATTTTCATTATAAAACTCTCTAAACTTTTTACTTATTTCTTTATATTTTTTGTATTCTATAATTCTAGCAATAAGTTCCTCTTCAGTAAGTTCAGCTTCATCATCTACTTCTTTTGGGAGTAACTCTTTTGATTTTAAATATACAAGAGTACTAGCAATTACTAAAAACTCACTTGTAACATCTAAATTCATTCTTTCCATTTGATTTATATAATCAATATATTGATCTGCTATATCTGTAATTCTAATATCATATATATCTAACTTATTTTTATCAATAAGATGGACAAGTAAATCTAATGGTCCTTCAAAATTATCTAATTTTAGTGCATATTTATTTGTTTCTAATGTTAATATCCCCATTTTATTCTCCTATTCTTATTGATTCTTCTTTATATCCTTTTTTTCTAAGATATAATTTTATATCTTCTATCTCCATAGATTTTTTCTTTTTATTTATAATATTTAAAGCAGACTTCTTTTCATAATCTACTAAAGTTTCATAATTACTGCTAAAATAATTTTCTATTAAGTCTTTACTTATTCCCTTGCTATATAGCTTATATCTTAATTCATATAATGATAAGTTCTTTATATTTATAGCTTCATTTATAAATCTATCTATATAATCTACATCATTAATATATCCTAAATCTTTTAATATTTCAATGACTTCTTCTAAGCTTTCCTCTTCTTCATTTGCAAACTTCTCTCGTACTTCTTTTTCAGTCCTTTTTTTAAACATTATGTATTTAAGGACTTTTGTTTTTAATTTTTCTCTCTTCTCTAACATTTCTAGCTTTTCTTCATCTGCAAACTTTTCAATCATCTATTTATCTTCCTCTTCTATTTCTTCTGCATTATTTTCTTCATCTTCATTTAAAGCTTGTTCAAAAGCTTTATTATAATTATCTCTAACCTTCTTTTCTATCTCTTCTGCAATTTCAGGATTTTCTTTTAAGTATTTTTTAACATTTTCTCTACCTTGTCCTATTTTTGCATTATTATAACTAAACCACGCACCACTCTTTTCTATGATGTCTAGTTTAACTGCCATATCAAGAACGCTTCCTTCTTTAGAAATACCTTCTCCATACATAATGTCAAATTCAGCTTCTCTAAATGGTGGAGCAACTTTATTTTTAACAACTTTTACTCTTGTTCTATTTCCTACTACTTCACCATCTTGTTTTATACTCTCTACTCTTCTTATATCAAGTCTTACTGATGAATAGAATTTTAAAGCTCTACCACCTGGTGTTGTTTCTGGATTTCCAAACATTACTCCTACTTTTTCTCTTAATTGATTTATAAATATAATTGCAGTTTTAGATTTATTTAATACACCAGCAAGTTTTCTTAAAGCTTGTGACATAAGTCTTGCTTGAAGTCCTATATATGAATCTCCCATATCTCCATCAATCTCAGCTTTTGGAACTAGGGCAGCTACTGAATCTACTACTATAATATCTATAGCTCCACTTCTTACTAAAGCCTCTACTATCTCTAAAGCTTGTTCACCAGTATCTGGTTGAGAAACTATTAAATCATCTATATCTACACCTAATTTTTTAGCATATACAGGATCTAATGCGTGCTCTGCATCTATAAAAGCTGCTTCTCCTCCTGTTTTTTGTACTTCAGCTATTGCATGAAGTGCTAAAGTTGTTTTACCTGAAGATTCAGGTCCAAATATTTCTATAATTCTTCCTTTTGGAAGTCCTCCAATTCCTAAAGCTACATCTAATGCTAAAGATCCTGTTGGAATTGCTTCAACTTCCATTGCTTTATAATCACCAAGTTTCATTACTGAACCTTTTCCAAATTGCTTTTCAATTTGACTCATAGCAGCATCTAATGCTTTTCTTTTTTCTGAATTTTCTTGCATATTAAACTTCCTCCTATTTTTCTCAAACGTTTGTTTGTGTTTATTATATATTAAATAAAATTTTTGTCAACACTTTTTAATAATTTTTTCTATACCAATTTTGGAACTTACTGAATATATTAAAAGCAGTAGGTTTTGTAGTTCCAACTAAATTAGTATTATACACTACAACATTATTTTTTCTTGCAATCCCTATAAAAGGCACATCAGTATTATATATAGCTATTATCTTACTATACACATCTTTTATTGTTTTTGAATCTCCTGTTGAATATGCTTGTTTTAAAAGTTCATTTACTTCATTTGAAGAATAATTTGATGTATTCTTTTCTCCCATATAAGTACTAATATTAGGTGAATATGAAGTATTTATATTTACTATTATTGCTTCATATCCAGAACGTTTATTTAGATAATTATAATAATTGTTTTTAGATACTTGTTTTACTTTGACGGTTACTCCAAGTTCACTTAATTGATTTTTTATTTCTTCTGCAACTTGAATATCAGTTTTATTTGTAGTATTTACTGTAATTGTGAAACTTAACTCTACTGTTTGATTATTTATTTGTTTTGTCCATCTTCTATTTGAATACTTCCAGCCACCATCCATAAGAATTCTTTTTGCGTCATCTAAACTATACTTATTATCAACACTTCCTGAAAACACCCAATTACCATAATCTAAAGGAAATGTACTTTCAGAATAATTATCACCATAATATTTTTTTACTATTTCGCCTTTATTTATTGCATAATTAATTGCTCTTCTTGCATATTTATCTGAAAGAGCTCCATTTCCTAAGCAGTTAAATACTAAATAATCAAACTCTCTTGTAGAATATGTAGCAGCAGTATATCCTAGAGTTCCGATATACTCTTTAACACTACTTAATGTTGTATCACACATATCTATATTTCCATTTTTAAATGCATTATAAACTTCACCCATGTTTTTATATAGATTAATGTTTATTGTCTCTATAATTGGATTTCTATTATTAATATCCCAATAGCTTGTATTTTTCACTAGTTTTATTACATTGTCTGATGTTGTATCTATTCTATACATTCCTGTTCCTGTAGGGCTAAGATTTTTTGAACTTGATTTAAAATCCTCTCCTTCATAAAATTTTTTAGATAGGATTGGGAAAGTTAAATTATATTCAAAAAAAGGTATTTCTCCATTTAAAGTAATATTTAATGTAGTATCATCAATAACATTTATTTTATCTATTCTTTTTACATTTTCTGAATAAATCGAACTATTTGACTTTAACATATTAATTGTAAATTCAACATCACTTGCTGTAAATTTTTCACCTGATTGAAAATATACATTATCTTTTAATTTAATTACATATTCTTTGTTATTAGTCTTTGAGATTTCTTTTGCTAAACTATAATTAAAATTATAATTTTCATCAAAAGTAATTAATGAATCAAATATTAGTTTAGATATTTGTTGTACATTTTTATTATCGCTTAATAGTGGATTTATAGTGTCAAACTCAGCAATTCCTAGTCTTAATTCTTTTATAATATTATATTCTTCCTCTTCTTTTTTCTCTTGTGGTTCATTTGCTTTAGATGTAGTTTTTTGATATATAGCATATGTTGAAATTGCTAAAACAACAACAAAAAGAATAAATATATATTTAATAATATCAGATTTACTTGATTTCAAAACATTCACCTTCCAATGCATATATAATATATTAATTTTGTTTAGCTTGCAAGATATTTTATATTCTAATTTTTAAAAATAAAAAAATAAAGCGAGCTATTTTAGTCCCGCCCGCTTCATACTATATTTATTTATTTTCTAGACTCAATAATCAGCTTAATACCTGTTCTATCCTCTCCTTCTACTTGTACTTCTGCAAATGCTGGTATACATATAAGATCAACTCCTGATGGTGCAACAAATCCTCTTGCTATTGCAACTGCCTTTATTGCTTGATTTAGTGCTCCTGCACCGATTGCTTGCATTTCTGCCTTTGTAGTTTCTTTTACCAATCCAGCTATAGCTCCTGCTACTGAATTTGGATTTGATTTTGATGAAATTTTTAAAACTTCCATTTCTTGCCTCCTAATTTTTTATTTTGTTTCATTTACAAACTTTTTATATAACAAATATATTCCAAAGTCTAGTATATTATGGCAAAAACTGGAACAATCGTATGCCTTGTTTATTGCTTATTCGACACGTTTTACAAATTTACTCTTTTAACATTTACTACTTTTCTTGTTTCGTCATTTATATCAAAAATACAACTATTTAATTTTGCTTTTCCTTCTGCTGTTTTATATCTTTCTGGAAGGCAATTAACAAATCTTTTAAATGAAACCTCTACATCCATTCCTATAACAGATTTAATAGGTCCTGTCATTCCTATATCTGTAATATATCCTGTACCTTTTTCTAGTATAGTTTCATCTGATGTTTGTACATGAGTGTGAGTTCCAAAAACGATATTTGCTCTACCATCTAAATAATATCCCATGGCAATCTTTTCAGCAGTAGCTTCTGCATGAAAATCTACAACAATATAATCAACTTTATCTTTTATTTCATTAATAATTTTATCTGCTGTAGTAAAAGGATTTTCACTTAGCACATTCATTGTAACTCTTCCTATTAAGTTAATTACTCCAATTTTTTTATCTTTGCAATTATATATCCCATATCCTTTTCCAGGATTTGAATCTGGATAATTTGCAGGTCTTACTAATTTTTCATCATCTATAAAATTAAATACATCCTTTTTTGCCCATGTATGATTTCCAAGTGTTACAACATCTGCTCCTAAACTTAAAATTGTTTTATATGATTTTTCATTTATTCCCATTCCATCTGCAACGTTTTCACCATTTACTATAACAAAATCTATATTTTCTCTTTTTATTAAAGAAGGTAATTCTTGTTCTAATTTTCTTAATCCCTCTTGTCCTATTAAATCTCCAACTGCTAAAATTCTCATTTTTTTCTCCTCTTTTCACAATATATTTGAATAATATTATAATACTATAAAAATATGATTTATTCAACAATCTTCAAGTATGTCATTAATATTTAAGAACATTTTTGCACCATCTTTTATTAATTCATTTGTTCCTTTCGAGTTAATGCTTGTTATATTTCCGTGGAATAGCATACACTTCTTTTCCTTGTTCTAATGCAAGATGAGCAGTAATTAAGCTTCCGCTTCTTAACTTTGCTTCAACCACTAAAGTACCTATTGATATACCACTTACTATTCTATTTCTCATTGGAAAATTTTCTTTTCTAGGCGATGTGCCTAAATAATATTCTGATATAATTGCTCCATTATTTTTTAAAATTTCGTCATATATTTTTTCATTTTCTTTAGGATATACAATATCTATTCCACATCCTAAAACTCCTATTGTAGGTTTTTTATTTAAAATACATCCTATATGTGAATATGCATCTATTCCTCTTGCAAGTCCACTTATTACTATTATATTATTATCTGATAACATTTTAGAAACTTCTTTTGCTACATATTTTCCATATTCAGTTGCATCTCTACACCCTACTATTGAAATAGATTTATTATTTAATATATTTTCATTTCCCTTTACATATAAAAGTATCGGATAATCATATATATGTAATAATTCTTTAGGATATTTATTATCTAAAAAAGTTATTACTTTTATATTTTTATCTTTCAAATCATTTTCTAATTTTTCTAAATTAATATTATTTTTATTTGAAATAATATCTATTAAGATTTTTTCTATTTTTTTCTTACTAAAACTTAATTGATTTAATTTGCAAAACAATTCTTCTTTTGTGCTATTCCAAATATTTTCTGGTTTATTATCAAAGATATTTAATATTTCAATTTTATCTTTTGGCCTAAAATTAAAAATCGAGAACCAAATCCAGTATTTTATATTTTCCATATAACCTCCTAAATTTTAGTCCCCAATTTTTTTATTTTTAAACTTTTATAATTTTTTTATTTAAATAATTTTCTGCTTTTATACTATCAAAATTTTATTTATTTTGATCTTTTGCTGCTTTTACTACATTTGTCATAAGCATTGCAATTGTCATTGGTCCAACTCCTCCTGGAACTGGTGTAATGTAAGATGCTTTTTTACTAACTTCTTCAAAATCAACATCTCCTTTAAGTTTTCCATCTTCGCCTCTATTTATTCCTACATCAATAACTACTGCACCTTCTTTTACCATATCGCCTTTTACAAATTCTTTTTTTCCTATTGCAGCTACTATAATATCTGCGTTTTTTGTTATATCATTAATATTTTTTGTTTTTGAATGACAAATTGTAACTGTAGCATTTTTATTTAATAAACATTGTGACATAGGCTTTCCAACAATATTACTTCTACCAAGTACTACTGCATTTTTTCCTTCAATATCAATATTATACTCTTCAAGCATTTTTATCACACCAAAAGGTGTACATGATACAAAACCTTTTTGCCCTAATGTTAATTTACCAACATTTACAGGATTAAATCCATCAACATCTTTTTCAGGAGAAATTCTTCTAAATGCTTCATTTATATCTAAGTTTTTAGGAATAGGACTTTGTAGAAGTATTCCATTTACTTTCTCATTTTCATTTAATTTATCTATTAAATCTAAAAGCTCTTTTTGAGTAGTATTTTCATCTAATAAAAATTCTTCAAACTCAATACCAATCTCATCACAAGCTTTGCTTTTATTTCTAACATATATTTGTGAAGCAGGATCACTTCCTACCATAATTACTGCAAGTTTTGGATGAATATTCTCATCTTTTTTTAATTTTTCTACTTCATCTTTTAATTCAAGTCTTACTTTTTTTGCAAGTTCTTTTCCATCAATAATCTTTGACATCTTTTTTCTCCTTTTTTACTTTTATTTTACTTACTCTCTTTTTTAGTTTTACTATCTATATTATTAACTAATTATTAAATAAAGAAATACCATCCTATAACAAATAATCCAAGTAATACTCTATATATAGCAAATATCTTAAAACTACCTTTTTTAAGGAAACTCATTAAGAATTTTATTACAAATAATCCAACTATAAAGCTTGTAAATACTCCTATAAAGAATTCTTTTGTAAGTTCAAACACTCCTAATTTTAAAATTACTGCAGCAAATATCATAGGTGTTGAAAGTAAAAATGTATATTTTGCAACACTTTCTCTATCTACTTTTAAAGCTCTACCTACTGTAATTGTTGCACCAGATCTAGATACACCAGGAATAAATGCTAGAACTTGTGACATTGTAATTAAAAATGATTGTTTAAATGTCATAGTTTCATATGTATATTCTGATTTTGATTTTTTATCTACTACATATAAAAGTATACCCATTATAATAAGTGCTCCTGCAACTATTAGTGGATGTCTTAATGTGTCTTCAAAACATTTATCAAATATTAATCCTATAATCCCTGCTGGTATTGTACCTATTACCATATAGAAGAAAATTTTTGATTCTAAGCTATCTTTTTTATGTACGACTTTTTCATAAGCTCCTTTAAATAAATTAAGCCAATCTTTAAAAAAGAATATACAAATTGCAAGTAATGTTCCGAAATGTAATGCTATATCAAAAGCGTCTGGTATATCCCAATTAAAGAAAAAATCTGATATTAAATATAAATGTCCTGAACTAGATATTGGCAATAGTTCAGTAAGTCCTTGTACTACTCCAAGTATTATTGCTTGATATGTCTCCATTTTTAAAATCCTTTCTTATGCTATTTTTATTTTAATTAATATAGGCACAATTTAAGTGCCTATATTAAATTATATTCATTTTAATTTTTACTTTTTTAATTATTACTTTTTATCATTTTATTATTTATTTTAAATTTAAAAACTTACTATATTTCTTTTAAAATATGATATAAAGTTTCTTGAATAAATTGTGCTGATGTAAGTGGTGCAACTTTTCCGAGGTAGAGATAAAGCCCATATAACTTTTAAGTTTAGTTTTCTTGCAGCTACTCTGTTTACTCCTCCAGGATTTGAAGATAAATCTATAATTGTACAATCTTTCTTTACATATTTTAATCTATTTTCATCTAGTATTAAAAAAGGAATTGTATTTATTATTATGTCATAATCTCCTAAAGTATTTTCTAATTCACTAAGATGTACTGGTGTATATCCATAAGCTTTAATCCAAGCTATATCAGAATCTTTTCTAGCTTCGCAAGAAACTTTTGCTCCAATACCATCTAACATTTTTGCTAAAACTTTTCCTACTCTACCAAATCCCATAACTAGTATTTTACTACCATGAATTGTTTTTTGAGTCTCTTCCATAGCAAGTTGAATTGTACCTTCTGCCGTAGAAATTGTATTTAAAACTACAAGCTCTTCTCTTTTTAATAAATCAATATATGTTATACTTCCTGCTTGTAGTTTTTCTGCAACATCATCTGTTATTTTTCCTGCAATAAATGTCTTATTTTTATGAGACATTTCATCTACTACATCTGTAATTTGTATCTTTTCTTCACTAAATGGTGCACTTAAATTTTTTCTATCAACAGAAAGAGGCATAGGCCCTAATATAATATCTGCACTATCTACTGCCTGTTTTACAGAATCACATTTTATAAAATTGCTATTTCCTTCTGGAAGGTCTTCAGAATTTTCTATACCATATGCATATACTTTAAAATCATCTTCAACTAATAATTCTACTAATTTTACAATTCTTAAATCTCCACCAATTACTGATACTACCTTATTCACTTTTTATCATCCTTTCATTTGTTTTTTTATTTAATAATCTTTTTCCTTTTGTATCTCTAAAGACTCTTCACTTTCAAGCTCTGCATTTCTTTCTGCTTCTTTTTTTATTCTCTTAACTTCCTCTTCTTTAAATATTGTATCTAATTTAGCATTAATTCTATTTTTAATTTCGTTTTCGTTTAAGTCTTTAATTAATATATATGTATCTTCTAAATATTGTTGCACATCTTCTTCTCTTTTTCCAACTTTTTTATGTTCTTTTTTATGTTCATGCTCTTCATTCATCTTAGCAGAAACTGTAATATACTTTCTAATTGGTTCGAATAATTCTTCTTTAGTTATTATTTTTAAATAAGTCTCATCTAATTCTATTGCTTTATTTGCAAATAATATAGCTTTATCTTTTTCATCTTTAAGCATTGCAATTTTAGCAAGTTGATAATAAGCTTTTGCTTCTAGTTCTTCATCTAATAAACATTCTTCAAAATACTTTTCTGCATCTTCTAAATCTTTTTCTATTAATGCAATTTGTCCTAAATTATATTTTGCATTATGTAGTCTATGATTAATTTCAGCTGCTTTTTCATAACATTCCTTTGCACTTGAAAAATCATTTAATCTTGTATATGCAATTCCTAAATTATAATATAAATCATAATCTGCTGGTTTATATCTTAATGCATCTGTATATACAGAAACTGCTTCTTTGAATCTTTCTTGCTCACACAAAAGATCTCCAAGCAAAATTGAAGCATCATAAAATTCTGGTTTCTTTGAAATTAGATTTTGAAGCATTTGTATTGCTTCATCTTTTTTTCCAAGTTCATTTAAAAGATTTGCTATCTTATAATATGAATTATAGTCTTTTGTATTACAATCAACTGCGAGTACATACTCATCAATTGCTCTTCTCATTCCGCCTTCTTTTTCATATAATTTTGCAAGCATTACATGTCCTATATAACTATTAGGATATTTATCTACTAATTTTAATAATATATCTTTTGCTGCTTTTTTATCTCCAATTATCATTAAAAACTTACTTGCAATTACATATGCTATCTCAGTAAATATATATCCCTTTTCTTCTAAAACAATAATTATTACTGGAATAATTATTGAAAAAACATACATTAAACTTTTAAGCAATATAGAAGAAGCTTCTCCTATTAATATTTCTATAAAATTCATTAATATTCCGAATAGCTTCTATTGCAAGTATTCCTACATAAGTTGTATCATTTCTTCTTATTAACTTGGCAAAAATTATAATAAATAAAGAAAATGCTAACATATTAAAAATAAGTTTTTCGATTAACATTTCCTAACTCCTCTCCTTAAGCAATCCTAGAATTTGCTTTATCTATCACAATTTTTTTCTCATTATATCACATGGCTTTTTTTAAAACAAGATTTATTACTTAAATGTATTAATTGTATTTTATCTTTTTATTTTTTAATAAATATTGACAAACATTTTTCAAGATTATACTATTATTAAAGATATTACAAACAGGGTAAAATCAATAAACACTATTAATTTTAAAGGAGAAACTAATGGCATTTGATGGTATTGTTACAAAATCTATTGTCTCTGAATTAAATAATATTTTAATTGGAGCACGTGTAAATAAAATTTTTCAGCCAAATAAAACTGAAATAATTTTGTCTTTATATAATAATGGAAATAATTATTTATTAAGCATAAACATTCATCCAGAAAATTATAGAATAAACTTAACTAAATATAGCAAAAAGAATCCTATTAATGCAATGAACTATTGTATGCTTCTTAGGAAATATTTAACTGGATTTAAAATCTCATCTATCAAAAGTTATGATTTAGAAAGATTAGTAAAAATACACTTTGAAGGAAATAATGAATTACATGATAATGTTTCATATACTCTAATAGCAGAAATTATGGGACGTAGAAGTAATATTATTTTATTAAATAATAAAAACAATATTATAGACTCTTTAAAACATATTATTACATCTTCAAGAGAAGTCCTTCCTGCAAGGCCTTATGAATATCCCGAATTATTTAAAATTTCTTTCTTAGAGTTAGAAAATTTTGATAGTTTTTACAAATTAGTATCAAGTTCATCTTATGATAATATATCAACATGTTTATCAGATACTTTTATTGGGTTTAGTATTACTTTTGTAGATAATATATTACAAGAACTTTGTATAGAAAATTCTACTCATGATATAAATGATTTAAAAGAAATATACGAATATATTACTAGTTTATTAAATAATCTTGGTACTGAAAATGTTTCATTTAAAAAATTATCTGATAAAGATTTTACTATAGACTTTTCAAAACAGAATGATTTGATTAATTATGAAATAGATGAATTTTATCACGAAAAAGAATCTAAAGATGAATTTGAAATTAAGAAAAGTCACTTACTTAAGATTATTTTAAGTAGTCTTAAAAAATGTTCTAAAAAGCTAGAAAACATTAATCACAAGCTTGCAGAATGTGAAAACATGGATAAATATAGATTATATGGTGAACTTCTTACTGCAAACTTATATAAATTTAAAAATGTATATGAAACTCCATCTGAAATAGAACTTGAAAATTATTATGATAATAATAATCTAGTAAAAATCAAATTAGATACTACTTGTTCTATTCAAAAAAATATGGAAAAGTTTTTTAAAAAATACAATAAATTAAAAAACACATTGTCTGTTGTAACTGATCAAAAAAAAGAAGCAGAATTAGAACTTAAATATATTGAAAGTATTATTTATTCTTTAGATTCTGTTGATTCTTTAGAAGATTTAAAAGAAATTCATGATGAATTTATAGAAAATGTTTCAATAAAAAAAGTAAGTTATAAAAATTTAAAAGTTTCTAATTTAAAAGAAAAAAATGAAGAAATCCATTTAAACAAATATGACATAAACGGATTTGATGTATATGTTGGAAAAAATAATAAGCAAAATGATTATCTTACTCTTCACTTTGCTCAAAAAAATGATTTATGGTTTCATGTTCAAGCATTTCATGGATGCCATGTAGTATTAAAGACTAATGGGAAAGAGCCAGATGAAGATACTATTTTTAAATGTGCTCTTCTTGCTAAACAAAATAGTAAAGCAAGTCTTGATAAAAATGTATCCGTTGATTTTACATATATTAAATACGTTAGAAAAGCTCCAGGTCAAAAACTTGGAATGGTAAATTACACAAATTATAAAACTATAATATTATAAAAATATTTTATTAATTAAATCTTTAAATGAAAGAAACTCTCTATGTTATGAAAAAAACTTAACAAAGAGAGTTACTTTTTTATATAATTTTATTTATTAAATTAATTTACACTTAATTATTTTTATTGATATAATATTTAAAATAAGTTTTAAATAAAATATAAAGTATAAAAATTGAAATATAAAGAATAAAATATAAAAAACTAAATATAAAAAATTAAAATATAAAATGTAACTAAAAAAACAAATTATAATTTAAATTTAGGAGGTTTATATGAGTAAATTTTCAAAAATAGTTATTATATGCTTCATAGTAGTATTAATTATCATACTTATTCCTACTATTAGTTTTTCAGTTAATTATTTAAAAGCTAAAAACACATTATCATCAAATGGTTTTAGTATCTCAGAAGATCCAGATTGTTTTCCAGGTATATATTATAAAGCTACAGAAGATGATGTTCGTATATGTGTAGAATTATTCAAATACAATGTCTTTTCTTCACCTACTTTTGCTTATACAGAAATTTATTCAGATGAAGTTATAAATGATTCTGAAGAAGAAACTGACAATACTGATAAAAATGTTGAAGAAGAAAAAACTGATAATTCTGATAAAACAACATCTAAAACAAATATAATACATATCGCATTTCAGATAAATAGTTTAACTGATGATTCTAAAAATAATGTATTAATTGTTCATTCTAGATCTGGTATAGAAAAGAAATTACCTGTATCTGATATTGATAAGTTATCAATAAATGATTTAAATCTTCCTGAAGAAGAAATACCTGATGAAACAGAATTTAATTCTTCTTTAGAAAAAGATATATCTGATATAAAATCTGCATATAGTAGAGCTATTAATCTTTTTAAATAAAGTAAAAAGATGTCATAAATGATATGGCATCTTTTTTATTTTAAATATATTTAAACTCTATTAAACTTTCTACTTGTTTTTTATATCCCCATTTTTAAACCATATAAATGTTGGTATTAATAAAATTAAATAATACACTAAACATATTATCATAGAAATCTCTATATTCATTCCTTCTATTTTAGGTAACTTTCCAAAAGCATATATTGAAAAATCCCAATTACAATTTGGTAAAAGCTTAGCTATTTCTGGTAATATCGTTGGATTATTAATAATAGTGTTTCCTCCAAAATAAATTATAAATCCTAAAGCCATTGTTATTATAGAACTTCCAAATATAGTACTTATAAATAATAAAATTATTATCATTCCTATAAACATAGGAAGTTTCATTAAAAATTGTAAACCTAAATAACTAAAAATATTCATTTCTATTATTCTGTCATTATTAAAGTCATATATAATACTTTGCGTATTTAATGTATTAATTCCATATCTTAAACATTCAATAATAACTACCATACTAGATATAATTAAAGAAATAATCAACATCGTGATTATAGCTGCCATAAATTTTCCAAATAATATTTTCCCTCTATTATACGGTTTAATTAATAACTTTCTTATTGTTCCTTTATTATATTCATCACTTACAATTCCAGAAAGAATTATAATACATATAAATACAATATAAATTTGCTTATTATCTAGTGAAAACATATTAGAAATCTGATAACTAGCAGTATTTATGTTGTTAATATCATTTTTAGTTTTTATAATATATTCACTAGTTTTTAATTTTTCTTTTAATTCATTTCTTTGAATTTCTTCTTGATATGATAAATCTTTTTTCATTTCAAATTCTGATAGATTTTCCTTTGAAATTTTATAATCTTCAATAGCTAAATTTAAGTAATCATATCCAAAATTAATATCATATTTTAGTCTTAAATCTATCTCTTCAATATTCAATTTTATACTACTGTTTACATTATTATTTTCAAAAAGTTGGCTTTCAAAATCTTTTTTTAGTAAAGATGCTATTTCTTTCCAACTATTACTGTCTAAGAGCTTAATAATATTATCATACTCTTTTTTTATTTCTTCTTTATCTTCAGATATTACAATATTAGTATTGTTTTCTTTATTATATCTTTCAACATTATTAATATATTTATAGTTATATAATACTTCAAATATCTTAGAATTTTCTATTTTTATTGTCACATACTCTTGCCAAGAATTAATCCCATATCTATCCATTATCATTTTGTACACATCAATCATAGTTTGACCTGATATGTACTTTTCTATTCCATCTTCAGTTTCTAAATCTGCTGTACTTTTAATATCTAAAGCATTATTGTAATGAAGAGCATAAGGATTTTCTACACTTCTTTGGTTTTCAACTTCAAAAAAATCACTAAAAAATATTATTAAAAAAGCTATTAATAAAATAATGTATAAACTTTTTTTAGAAAAAATTTTAATTAATTCATTTTTTATTATCCTATACAATTTTATTTCCTCCTACTTTTTCAATAAAAATATCTTCTAACTTTTTCTCTATTTTTTCTACTTTATATATTTTTATATTGTTTTTACATAGTCTTTCAACTATATCTGGAACATCTTCTCTTTTAAGTTGTATAGAAAATTTTTCATTATTAATTATTTTAATATCTAATTTATTTTCTATCTCTTTTACTTTATAAGAATTATCTACTTCAAATTCGTATTCTTCTAATTCTCTTAAATCTTTTTGATTTAAAAGAATTTGGTCAATAATTTCACCATCTTTTATTATGCATATCTTAGTACATATATTTTCAAGTTCTGATAAGTTATGGCTGGATATTAAAATAGATATTTTTTGTTTTTCTGATAGTTCTATTAATAATTTTCTTAAGTCCCTTATTCCTTCTGGATCTAATCCGATTTGTTGGTTCATCTAATATTAAAATATTAGGTTTATTTATCAATGCATCTGCTATATCTAGTCTTTGCTTCATACCTAATGAATATTTAGAAACATTGTCATATATTCTATTTTTAAGACCTACTATATTTGCGACTTCCATTATTCTTGACTTTTCAATATCTTTATAATAATTTGCAGAGATTTCTAAATTCTTATATCCTGATAAATAATTATAAAAATCAGGTGTTTCTATGACAGCTCCCACTTTTTTAACAGCTTTTTCAAAGTTAGAATCTATACTAAAACCATTAATTAGTACTTCACCTTCATCTTTTATTTGAAGCCCTAATAAAAGTTTAATCGTAGTAGTTTTCCCTGCTCCATTACTTCCTATAAGTCCTACTATTTCTCCTTCTTTAATGTCAAAACTAACATCTTTTATAATTTCCTTCTTATTTATGGACTTCTTTAAATTTTTACATTCTAAAACAATTTTTTCCATAAAAATCTCCTTTTTCACATTATATATATAATACCTATTTTTTACAATATTTTTTATCTCTTATCTGTATTTGTATTGACTCAATATACTACATATAATATACTTTTCTTAATCAATAGTTTTAGGAGGTACCTATGAAAAAATCACAAAAAATTATTTTAATTATAATTTTAATAATAATTATTCTAGTTTGTATTCCTGTAATTTCTTATTTTTATCATTTTCTAAAATTTGAACATACCTTAAAAAATAATAGTTTTATAAAAAATGAGCAAGGAACTTACTTCAATAATACAACTCCTTATTATCAGGGTATTGATATATTAGATACTTTTGTATTTGATGATCCAGATTTCTTATATACTTCATATTCACTTCCAATAAGTTATTATATTGAGTTTTATGACTTAAATGATCATTCTCAAAATAAAATATATTTCACTTCTGATTATTTTCATTTATCACCTGGCAAAAAATCTACTTTAGAAGAGTTAAAAGATGAAATAAATAAAACTCATGATGTTTATTATATTAATGGAGAATCTGTATCTAAAGAACAATGGAAAGAAGCTACTACTGAATTTGTGTCTGATATAGAAAATAATTATAATAAAGTAATAAATATGTTAAAGTAAAAAAATACTACTTTTAAAACATTCTTTTAGCTTTAAAAGTAGTATCTTTTTTTATTTTTTATAATATTTTATTTATTTTATTTTTCTTTTCCTAAAATTATTAATCTATTATCTGTTACTTCAACATCATCTGTACAAGTAGATAACGTTATCTCTCTTTTACCTGCAGTATCTCTATTATAAAAAGATGCATCTGAAGAAGATGTTTCAAATATTTTATAAATAGTATATTCTATTTCATCTTGTCCATTAGTTTTTAAATATATCTTATCTCCTATTTTTAGTTTAGTAACATTAGAAAATAATTCTCCATTCCTATAATTATGACCAATTATAACAGTATTTCCTGGTCTATTAAATCCATCTGTACTATATAAATATGCACTAGATATTTCTATTGCATCTGGAGTAACACTAGAAATTACTTTCTGTTTCAAATCTATAGTAGGAATTCTAAGCTCTCCAAAAGTATCATATCCTTTATATTTAACTATTGGAATTTCTTCATCAGGATTTTTCTCTTCTACTGGAGGAGTAACTACAATATTATCATATTCCATAGATATTGAACCATTATTTGTTCCCACATCAATAATTGGCTCTGTAACTAAAGTTGATATATATATAATAGGAAGAACCATTACTGGAAAAAATGTCATTACAATTCCTTTTTTATTTTTAAAAAATTTAATCATTTGTGATTCCTCCTTTTATATAATTTATAATTTTACTAGATTAAATTGCTAAATCATCATATTCATCAATTTTCCATACATTGTCTTCTTTTACTAAAACCATTTCTTCTGTTTCAGTTGTATATTCTATATTTGCTTTTTCAAGTTCTTCTTTTAGATTTTCTGTAGAAGTAACTCCTTTTTCAATATCATTCATATCTTTATAATAATATCCTGTAAGAGTAAATGTTAGCTTATTTTCTGTAGCTTCCTTAAGAGACATTTCCTCTCCTATATAATCCATTCTTCCACCAATTCCAGGAGATATTAAATACATCTTTCCTTTGTATTCTTCTATATATCCAGGACCTGCATTGTTTATTGAAAAATAGCTATCTATAAATTTTTGTGTAAATTTATTTTCAAATTGTCCTTCATAATCTAAAATTTCTCTTGCATAGCTAACAGAACCAATATCTGTATCTTTAGTAGCAAGTTTTACAGTAGATGAAAAGTTTATTATATAATCAAGCATTTCTTCTCCAATCTTTTCTGCTTCTGCAGAATCTGGAGCATTTAACTTACTTTCATTTTCTTTTTTTAATTCTTCTATATCAAAAATGAAATTTGATTTTACATCATCAATAGTTTCTATATTTTCAAAGTTATCTTTTACATTTGATTTTAATTTATCAGTTTCAGGAAACACAACTTCTATATCTGCATTTTTAATAATTTTCTCACTACCAGGTATAGTAATATATTTTTCTATATATTCTTTACTTGATGGATCATATTCTTTTATATTTGAAGAAGTTGATTCTATTACTTTAATTTTTGTTATTTTTTTATCATCTTCAGTATAAGTCATACTTTCATCAGTATCTGGAAGTTCAAGATTCGCTAATCCATATAAATACTTATCATTATTTATATCATAAACTAGACATATTTCTTCTGTACTTAAAAGTTTAGAGATTTCTTTAACTGCTCCGTCTACTATAGAATATATTGTAATATCTTTATCAATCATTCCAAAATCACTTGAAAAATATCCCTTACCTGTTATAAGTTCTGGTATATCATCATTATCTAAATCCAAAAAGAAATATCCAAGTCCATCCACATTATTTCCTTGCTCTTCGTATTCATCTAATTTAATTTTAACAAAATCTGCGTATAAATCTTCTGGAGTCTCTTCTTCCTTTTCTTTATCATCATTATTATTTTTTAAATATAAATATCCAACTAATCCTGCTATAGCTAGTATAGCAATAATTAT
>CALWZY010000027.1 GCA_944386155.1 uncultured Clostridia bacterium
ATTTGCATTTGAAGTGGTAACAGCTTTATACCATCCTAAGAAACATCTATCTGAATATCCAACTGTGTGAAAAGCTCTTGCAAGTTCATTTGTTTTAGCACTATAAGCAGAGTCAATATATACTAAATCCCAATTTCCAGAAATATCATCAGCATCAATAGAATAACCGTTGTAATCATTAAAATATCCATCTCCACCAAATGTATGAACATAAAATCCGTAGCCATTACCAGTATTTCCAATCCAGCTTAACATAGCAGATTTAGTTATTCCACCTGTTACGGTACTTACTGAGTAACCTAAATCTTCTAATCCATATTTTGCATAAACAGCACAGTCGTTATAATATGCACTTTTACTACTTGAAAATACTCTTGCAGAAGCGGCAGCATTTACTGTAGTAGAAAGAAAAGCTAGAAGTAGGAATATAACTAAAATTAAAGATATAACTTTTTTACTCATTTATACAGTCACCTCCTATAACATCACCATCTATAGCATCAACATATATATATTCATCATTTTCTGTTGTTAATATCCAAGCTTTATGAAGGTTGTTATCAGTAGAATTTTCAAAATAATCATTTGGTTTTATTATAGTTAATTCTTCTGATACTATTTTAGAATCAATATTTAACTCATTACTTACTATTTCTTTTGCTTCACCAGTTGTGATTTGAGTAGTTTCATTTTCATATGGCTCATCAAAAACAGTAAGAGCATTTATCTCATTATTTTCAGGTGTGAAGAATACTTTTACAGCTTCATACATATTGTATACATCACCATATTTTTTTTGAAAATCAGCTTCCCAAGTATAATCATCTATTTTTTCTAAATATACTAAATCATAATCTTCAGGTAAATTTAATTCATCGTATTTATTTGTGATAAATTCTCTAGCTTCATCTTTAGTAGCGTTTGGTACAAAATTAATTTCAGATGTTTTTGAGTAGATTCCAGTAACATTTTTATCAGTAGTATCTAATTTTAATAAATAATTATCTGTTTCTACTTTGTAGAAATTAGTATTGTTTATTTTATCATTTTCTACTGATATAGAACGTATTTCTTCGTTATTGTCTATAGCTGACAAGAATTCAGAAGATTTAAAACTAATAAGTGAATTTACTGCAAGAGCGGTTTCTTCTTCTGATATAGTTAAGTTTGCATTTGCGATGTTTATAGCAAAAAACAATGCAATAAAACATAATACTATTGTAAGTAATACATACTTTTTCATATATAACCTCCTTAAAAATTTATTAGATAATTAATATCTGGTTAAAATATAATTAATATTAAATTAAAGAAATAGTGCAAGAAGAAAAAAGTGGAAAAATAGAAGAAGAAATACAAAAAAGAGAAAATTATAGAAAAAAACAGTATAATTATTGATATAAGCATATTAGAAAATATTTTACCAAACAAAAATACTATAAACATAAAAAGAAATAGAAACTATAATTTTGTAAACTAAAATAAATATACACAGTAAGGTGTGTATAAATCAGGTTAAATTTTGTCGAATAAATAGGTTATTCACAGAGTTATCCACATTATCCACAGGTATCCACAATTTAGTTTACAATTAATTATTAGGTAACATAATGTTTTTAAGAATCTCTGAAAGCTACTGTTTAAGCTAGTTTACATATTTTAAAATATAAATAACCGAACAAATTAAATTAAAATATAACTTAAAATTACTAATATTTGAAAAGTTATCCACAGGTTATGTTCGCATTAAAAAAGAGAAATAATAAAATATATAATATAGAATTGTTTTGGTTGACAAATAAAATAAAACGTATTAAAATATTTAAAAGCCAAATTAATATGTTGCGTTGAAAAAGAGAGAATATATTTATTTATGTTTAGAGAGCTAAGGTAAGGTGAAAGCTTAGCCATAAAGGTATAGGATGGAGCTTTGGAGCAACTTTTTAAAATGAAGGTGGGTATAAAAACCAAATAGGGTGGAACCGCGGAATATAAACTTTCGTCCCTAGCTAAATAAAGCTAGGTATGAAAGTTTTTTTGATGCCTAGCAAAGTGAAAAGGAGGAATTTTTATGGCAGTTGATTCAATGGAAAAAATGGTTGCATTATGCAAATCAAGAGGATTTGTTTATCCTGGTTCAGAAATTTATGGAGGTCTTGCAAATACTTGGGATTATGGTCCTCTAGGAGTTGAACTAAAAAACAATGTAAAAAAAGCATGGATGAAAAAGTTTGTTCAAGAATGCAAATATAATGTAGGATTAGATGCAGCAATATTAATGAATCCAGAAACTTGGGTTGCATCAGGACACGTAGGAGGTTTTAGTGATCCACTTATAGATTGCAAGGAATGTAAAACAAGACATAGAGCAGATAAGTTAATTGAACAGTGGGCTCATGAACAAGGAAAAGATATGATTGCAGATGGTATGACAGATGAGCAATTAGTAAATTTTATTAGAGAAAATAATATTCCTTGTCCAGATTGTGGTAAAACAAACTTTACTGATATTAGAAAATTTAATCTTATGTTTAAAACATTTCAAGGTGTTACAGAAGATAAAACATCAGAAATTTATTTAAGACCAGAAACTGCTCAAGGTATATTTGTTAATTTTAAAAATGTAATGAGAACTACAAGAAAAAAACTACCAATGGGTATTGCACAAATAGGAAAATCTTTTAGAAATGAAATAACACCTGGTAATTTTACTTTTAGGACAAGAGAATTTGAGCAAATGGAACTTGAATTTTTCTGTAAACCAGGAACTGATTTAGAATGGCATAAATATTGGAAAGATTTTTGTAAGAACTGGTTATTAAGCTTAAATATGACAGAAAGTAATTTAAGATTAAGAGATCATTCAAAAGAAGAATTATCTCATTATAGTAATGCTACAACAGATATAGAATATGCTTTCCCTTTCGGATGGGGTGAACTTTGGGGTATTGCTGATAGAACAGATTTTGATTTAAAACAACATATGGAACATTCTAAAGAAGATATGACATATCTAGATCCTGAAACAAATGAAAGATATATTCCATATTGTATAGAGCCTTCTGTGGGAGCAGATAGAGTAACACTTGCATTTTTATGTGACAGTTATGAAGAAGAAGCTTTAGAAGGTGGAGATTCAAGAGTAGTACTACATCTACATCCAGCTATAGCTCCATTTAAAGTTGCTATACTTCCATTATCTAAAAAATTAAGTGATAAAGCAGAGGAAATTTATAGTAATTTATCTAAAAAATTTATGTGTGATTATGATGAAGCAGGAAGTATAGGAAAACGTTATAGAAGAGAAGATGAAATAGGAACTCCATACTGTATAACTGTTGATTTTGATACTTTAGAAGATAATGCAGTTACTATAAGAGATAGAGATACAATGGAACAAGTTAGAGTAAAAATAGATGAATTAGAAAATTGGATTTCAGAAAAAGTTGAGTTTTAATTATATAATATTTAATTAATAAAATAATTACTTGACAATAGTAAAATATTATGTATAATTATTTCATATTTATATATTTAAAATTCAATGAAGGAAAGAGTATTTATTTATAATATCATTACAGAGAAACTCTTATTAGCTGAGAAAGAGTATGTAAAAAAATAAAGAAAAAAGCTCTGGAGAAGAGTATCGAAAACTAAAAAGTGAATAGATACTACAGGAGTGCCTGTTATAGCACAGCATATGTTAGTATGTAAATAAGGTTATATTAGTGATAATATAATAAAATTTGAGTGGTACCGTGATAATTTATATCACCTCTAAGAATTTCTTAGAGGTGAATTTTTTTATTTAAAGGGGGAATTATATGGAGAAAAAATTATTTGTAAATGAGGAAAAAGTAAAAGAAATTATAAAAAAATATCCAACTCCTTTTCATATATATGATGAAAAGGGAATAAGAGAAAATGCAAGAAAACTTAAAGAAGCTTTTTCGTGGAATAAAGGTTTTAAAGAATTCTTTGCAGTAAAAGCTACTCCAAATCCTTATATAATAGATATTTTAAGAGAGTTTGGATGTGGCACAGACTGTTCTTCTTTAACTGAACTTATGCTTTCAGAAGCAATGGGGATAAAAGGAGAAGATATAATGTTTTCATCAAATGTTACACCAAAAGAAGAATACATATATGCAAAAAAATTAGGAGCTACAATAAATTTAGATGATTTTTCGCATATTAAGTTTTTAGAAGAAGTAGCAGGAATTCCTAAAAGAATTAGCTTAAGATATAATCCGGGAGGAGTATTTAAATTATCTAATGGAATAATGGATAATCCAGGAGATGCTAAATATGGGTTTACTTTAAAGCAATTAATAGAAGGAGTAGAAATACTTAAAGAAAAAGGAGTTAAAGAATTTGGAATTCATGCTTTTTTAGCTAGTAATACTTTAACAAATGATTATTATCAAGAACTTTCTAAAATATTATTTGAAACAGCAGTTTTAATCAAAAAGAAAACAGGAGTTAAGATTAAATTTGTTAATCTATCAGGAGGAATAGGAATTCCATATAAGCCAGAAGATGTAGAAAATGATATTTCAGAAATAGGTAGAAGAGTAAAAAACGTATATGATGAAATTTTAGTAAAAGAAAATATGGAAGATGTAGCAATATATACAGAACTTGGAAGATATATGCTAGGTCCATATGGAGCTTTAATTACAAAAGTTATACATAAGAAAGAAATTTATAAAAATTATATAGGATGTGATGCTTGTGCAGTAGACCTTATGAGACCTGCTATGTATGGAGCATATCATCATATTACTGTTCTTGGAAAAGAAAATGAAGAAAAAAATTATATGTATGATGTAACAGGAAGTCTATGTGAAAATAATGATAAATTTGCAATTGATAGAAAACTACCTAAAGTAGAAGTAGGAGACATCTTAGCTATTCATGATACTGGAGCTCATGGATATTCTATGGGGTATAACTATAATGGAAAATTAAAATCAGCAGAAATCTTATTAAAAGAAGATGGAAGTTATAAATTAATTAGAAGAGCTGAAAAACCATCAGATTATTTTGCAACTTTTGACTGTTTTGATATTTATAATAAGTTAAAAGAAAATCAATATTTTAATATGTAATAATATAAATGAAAACAAAATTAAAAAAATAAAGTTAAAAATTGAAGGTAAAAAATAATAGAAAATTTTAAATATATAAATAAAAATGCTTAAAATTAACAATAAAAGTAAAAAGGTCACGCGAAATTGGTTGTCGCGTGACCCAAAAAACTAAGTTCAACGTAAATAGCACTTATTTTTTAGAGTGCCGGTCAATGAACTCAGATACTGCTTCATCCATGTCAAATGGATAGTCGCCGAAGCGTCTCGAAGCAGTCTTTTTGTCATCGGTGGACGATGCGTTTTGTCTGCAGATTGTGCAGTTTCCCATGCACATGCAGTTTTCAGGCTTCTGATGCTTGTTCATAATGCCACCTCCTATATTTTGATAATATAAGTATACTATAAATTACTTAAAATATCAAATTATGTTAACAAAACAATATTTGACATTAAAAAACAATTTTTATATAATAAGTTCCGGAACTTGAAAACAGTGATTGTGTAGTACTAGCACACTTGTGCTAGGAATGTAGGAGGAAGAGTATGGCATCTGTTGAAATAATGGAAGTAACTATTGAACAAGGTGGAAAGAGAGTTACAGAATATGTGGTTAATCCTGGAGGACTCGTTATCCAGACTAAACTTAGAGTCTTAGGAAGAGCTTTTCAGAATTTACTGTATAATTCTTTACTTGATAATGATCCTGAAGCAGACGCACTTAAACTTGCACTCGATGCTTATTTCAAGAAGCATCATGAATAGATCCCATGGGGGATCTTTTTTATTTTTGTTGATTAATATATTTTTTTAAATTATAATCAAAAATACTTTATGTAAATATTTAAAATTTCTTGTAAAATGAAGGAAAATACAGTATAATATAATAGTCTATAATTGGAGGAAGATTATGAAAATAAAATTATTTTATCAAACATATATTGAAAAACGATGGCAAATTAACTTTTAAATTTATAAAATATAGAAAATAATTTAAAAGGAGAGAATAATATATGGAAAAGAAAAGAATATTAACAGGAGATAGACCAACAGGAAGGTTACATATAGGACATTATTTTGGATCATTAAAAACTAGGTTAGAACTTCAAGAAAAAGAAGAGTATGATCCATACATATTAATTGCTGATGTTCAAGCATTAACAGATAATTTTAATAATCCAGAAAAAGTTAGAAAAAATGTAAGAGAAGTTGCAATAGATTATCTATCAATAGGAATAGATCCAGAAAAAACAACTATTTATATTCAATCTATGATACCTGAGACAGCAGAACTTACAGTATTTTATTCAAACTTTGTAACTATAGCTAGACTTCAAAGGAATCCAACTGTAAAGACAGAAATAGAGCAAAAAAGAGATGTTTTTGGAGAAAGTGTAACTTATGGATTTTTAGGATATCCAGTAAGTCAAGCTGCAGATATCACAGCTTTTGAAGGAACTTTAGTACCTGTTGGAGAAGACCAGTTACCTTTAATAGAACAATGTAGAGAAATAGTAAGAAAATTTAATAGTGTTTATGGTGATGTATTAGTAGAACCAGAAGCATTACTTTCATCTACTAAAAGAATAAAAGGATTAGATGGTAACGAAAAAATGGGTAAATCACTTGGAAATGCGATTTATCTTTCAGATTCAGAAGAAGAAATAAATAAAAAAGTAATGAGTGCAGTTACAGATCCTTCTAGAATAAAAAAAGATGATTTAGGAAATCCTGATGTATGTATGGTTGCATATTATCATAATTTATTTACAGATAAAAAAGAATGTGAAAATATATGCAAAGAATGTAGAGAAGGAAAAAGAGGATGTGTTGCTTGTAAAAAAGAACTTGCAAAAAATATTTCCGATACACTAAAACCAATTAGAGAAAAAAGAGCTTATTATGAAGCTCATCCAGAAATTGTTGATAAGATACTAAAAGAAGGTACTGAAAAAGCAAGAAAAACTGCAAAAGAAACAATGAAAAAGATTAAAAAAGCTATGATGCTTAACTATTTTGATGAATAAAAATTAAGGAGATAGAAAAAGAAAATGTTTGTAGATTATACGAAAATCTTAATTAAATCAGGAGACGGTGGAAACGGTGCAGTAACTTTTAGAAGAGAAAAATATGTTGCAGCAGGTGGACCAGATGGTGGAGACGGAGGAAAAGGTGGAGACATCTATTTTGAAGTCGATCCAGATAGTAATACTCTTATAGATTTTAGATATAATAAAAAATTTAAAGCTCAATCAGGTGCAAATGGTAGTGGAGGACATTGCTACGGCAAAAGTGGTGAAGATTTAATTATAAAAGTTCCAAAAGGTACTGTTGTAAAAGATGCTGAAACCGGAAAAGTAATTGTAGATTTATCAGAAGATGGGCAAAAGGAGTTAGTTCTTCCAGGTGGAAGAGGAGGAAAAGGTAATGCACATTTTGCAACATCTACAAGACAAGCACCTAGATTTGCACAAGATGGAGAAAAAGGTATTGAAAAAGAAGTTATATTAGAGCTAAAATTACTTGCAGATGTTGGATTAATAGGTTTTCCTAATGTAGGAAAATCAACATTGCTTTCAAGAGTAACAGCTGCAAAACCTAAAATAGCAAATTATCATTTTACTACTATATATCCAAACCTTGGTGTTGTTAAAACTAAAAATGGAGAAAGTTTTGTTTTAGCAGATATTCCAGGAGTAATAGAAGGAGCTAGCCAAGGAGTAGGACTTGGACTTCAATTCTTAAGACATATTGAAAGAACTAGACTATTACTTCATGTAATTGATTGTTCTGGAATAGAAGGAAGAAATCCAGTAGAAGATTATAAAACTATTAATAATGAACTTAAAAAATATAATGAAAAATTAAGTACAAGAAAACAAATAATCGTTGCAAATAAATCAGATATTATGCAAGATGATACAGGTTATAAAGAATTAGAAAAACTAGCAAAAGATAATAATATAGAAATCTTCAAAATATCAGCTGTTACAGGTGAAGGAATATCAGAGTTATTTACGAGAACTGCTGAAGTATTAAAAACACTTCCAAAAGAAGATATAATAGATATAGAAGATAAAGTTGTATATACTTTAAAAGATGAAAAAGAGGAATTTAAAATAGAAATTATAGATGGAGATTATGTAGTTACTGGACCTGCAGTTGAAAGATTAATGGGTAGAGTAAATATAGGAGACAATGAATCTATGGCATATCTTCAAAATTCTATGAGAAAAATTGGTATAGAAGATAAATTAAGAGAAATGGGAATAAAAGAAGGAGATACCGTAAAAATGCTTGAATGGGAATTTGAATGGTATAATTAATATTTTGTTTTAAGTTATAAAAAATAAAATTGCAAGTATAAAAATAATAAGTATAAAATGATAAATATAAAAATAAAAAAGAAGCGGTAGCTTCTTTTTTTATTTCTGTATTTCTTTAGTTAATTATTTTATATTATTAATACTATTCTTATTTATTATTTTCAGTATTATATTCTAAAGCAGTTTTTACTAATTTAACGAATTTTAATACTGCTAGTTTAACACGTCTTTTTAAGATATACCAAGATGATCTTCTTGAAGGTTTTGCTTCTTTTACAGCTACTAAAGAAGTTCCTTTATTTTCTTCTTTTGCAATATCTTCAGCAAAATCAACTACAGGAGTAGAAGCTGTAATTTTAGTTTCTTGAACTTTTGGTTCTTCTACTTTATCAGTAGAAGTGAACTCTAAGAAGCTATCATCTAATGGTTTATATTCTTCTACTTTTGGACGATTAATAACATGTTGTTTTATATAATATGTATTTGTGAAATCATCAAATTCAAATTTATTAACGATTGTATTATGAGGAATAGAAGAAGATTCTAAATCATATGAATCTTCGAATTCAAATTCGTCTGAAGAATATACAGAAGATTCTAAATCTAAGTTTTCAGAATGTAAAGATTCTGCTTTTTTACTTTCTTCTTTTGCATCTTCAGGACCAAATTCTAGTACAGTATCTTCTTTTTCTAAAATAGGCAATATGTAATTAGAATTATTGTTATTATCCCAGCCATTATTATTATCTCTAAAAACAAATTGAAAACTATTTCCAGATGATACTCGAAGTACTCCTAGCATACCAGAATCTGTTCTTTTAAGTTTTAATTCGTCAGTATTATCCCAAGTATCATTATATCCATAATGAAGAAAAACTTTATTATCTTGATTCTTAGAAAGCATACCATTATATAGAATTATAAGACTAGAATTTTCGTATAACTTATCAGTATTTAAATAAATATCTTTAGTAAAATTCATATTCTTCTCCTTAAAATTATATATATAAACATTATATTCTTTAAGTATATCTTTTTCAACAAATTTTGATGTTATTCTGATTACTTTTAAATTACAAATTTGTAACAAACTGAAATAAACGAAAAAATCATAAAAAAACAAAACTTTTGTTTGACAACCAAAAGTTTTTATGGTAAGATTTTTTTGAAATAAAAATATCAGGAGTTGATTATATTGAGTAAAAAAGATGAAAATGGTTTAACAAAAAGAGAAAGATCTATTTTAAAATTTATAGAAAAACAAATCAGTACAAAAGGATATGCTCCTTCTGTAAGAGAGATAGGAAAAGCTGTAGACTTAAGATCTACTGCAACAGTTCATGGATATTTAAATTCTTTAGAAGAAAAAGGATTTATCAAAAAAGAATCTCAAAAAGGAAGAACTTTAAAAGTACTTAAAGGTGGTAGATTAAATGGTCAAGAAAGATTAGACAAACCACTTTATAATGGTAAAGAATTAGTAGATGTACCTGTTATTGGAAAAATTACTGCAGGAGAACCAATCCTTGCAGTAGAAAATATAACTGATACATTTCCAATTCCAGTAGATTTTGTAGGAAACTTTGAAAGTTTTATGCTTACAGTAAGAGGAGAAAGTATGATTGAAGCAGGTATTTTAGATGGAGACTATATTTTAGTTAAGAGACAAAATACTGCAAATAATGGTGATATAGTAGTTGCACTAATCGGAGACGAAGCAACAGTAAAAACATTTTATAAAGAAAAAGATCATATAAGACTTCAACCACAAAATCCAACAATGGATCCTATAATAGTACCAAACTGTGAGATACTTGGTAAAGTTGCAGGAGTATTTAGAAAATTATAAAAAGTATTAAAAGATAAAATAGAGGCTACATTTTGTAGTCTCTATTTTAATTCTACAACAGTAACTCCCATTTCGCCCTCACCGAAAGTTCCATATCTAAAACTTTTTACATGGGGATTATTTTTCAAGAATTTTTGAATTCCTTTTCCAAGAACTCCTGTACCTTTACCATGTACTATTCGTATTGTTTCTAATCTTGAAAGGGATGCTGTATCTAAGAACTTATCTATTGCAAAAATTGCTTCTTCAACATTATATCCTATAACATTTATCTCTGTAGAAATTTCTTTTGGAACAAAGTTTGTTTTGTTTTTATAATTATTCGAGTTATAAGAATTATCTTTTGTACTTTTTAAATTATTTTCTGTTTTCTTTACTAATTTACTTAAATCAAAACTTGTTTTAATACTTCCAATTTGAACCATTACTTTATTTGAATTATTAACATTTGTTACTATTGTGCCATAATTATTTAATGATGGTATATATACAGAAGTACCAATTAAGGCATCTTCCTTAGAAATAGAATTAATATTTTCCGAATTAGTTTTTTCTTCATTATTGGTATAGTTTTCTAATTTATCATTTAAATCTTTTCTTAATTTATTTAGTTTTTTAGTATCTTTAGAAGATTCCATTTCTTTTAATATTTCATTAGCATCTTCTTTTGCTTCTAAAATTATATTTTTAGCTTTATCTTTGGCTTTTGAAATGATTTCAGATTTTTTTGAGGAAATATCATTTTTTTCATTTTGAAGGGATGTTTTGATTTTTTCTATCTCCTCAGAATTCTTTAATATTTTTTCTTTTTCAGTTTCGATTAAAAGCTTATTATCATAAATATTTTTTAATAATTCTTCTATATTTACAGTTTCTTCAGTCATAAAAGTTTTAGCTTTAGATAAAATATTGTTAGAAAGACCTAATTTTTTACTTATTTCAAAAGCATTACTTTTTCCTGGAACTCCAATTAGTAATCTATAAGTTGGAGATAGAGTATTAATATCAAATTCACAACTTGCATTTTCAAAATTATCATGTGTCATAGCATAATGTTTAATTTCTTGATAATGAGTAGTAGATATAGTAAGTGTTTTTTTAGACTCTAGGAAGTCTAATATACTTATAGCAAGTGCAGCGCCTTCTGCAGGATCTGTTCCAGAACCTAACTCGTCTAATAAAACTAAACTATTTTTAGTTGCTGTGTTTGTGATATTTACTACATTTACCATGTGTGAAGAAAAAGTACTTAAAGATTCTTGAATACTTTGTTCATCACCGATATCTGCAAAAATGTTATCAAAAACATATATAGAACTTTTTTCTTTAGCTGGAATATGTAATCCTGCCATACCCATTAAACATAAAAGTCCTACAGTTTTTAAAGTAACAGTTTTACCTCCAGTATTAGGTCCAGTGATTACTAAACATGTATAGTCATTTCCTAATGATAGTGAAATTGGAACTACTTTATTTTTATCTATTAAAGGATGTCTAGCTTCAATTAAATTTATGTTTTTTTCTTCAGAGATAATAGGATATATACCATTAATCTCTTTTGCATATTTTGCTTTAGCAAATATAAAATCTATTAGACCAATTAAATTAAATGTGTTTTTAATTTCTTCTGTAATATCAAATAATAAAGAAGATAGCTTTTGAAGAATTTTTTCTATTTCAATTATTTCTTCATTTTTTAAAGTTGATAATTTATTATTTAATTCAAACACACTCATAGGTTCAATAAAAACTGTAGAGCCACTAGTTGAGATATCATGTACAAATCCATTTACATTTGATCTATATTCATTTTTTACTGGAACTACAAATCTGTTGTTTTTTATTGTTATAATTGGTTCTTGTAGATATTTAGAATTTAATAAAGATTGTAATTTGTTTCTTATATCTTGATTAACTTTTCGAATATTTCTTCTTATAGCCATAAGAGTAGTAGAAGCATCATCAGAAATATTATTTTCATCTAAAATAGAACTAAATATTGTATGTTCAATGTTTTTATTTGTATATAAATTATTAAAATAATTAGTTAAAACATCAGACTCATTTAAAGGATTTTCAAAATAATATTCTTTTAAGAGCCTAGAAGTTCTTAAAACATTTGCAATATCTAATAGTGCTTTTGAGGATAAAAAATTATTTTTTTCTAATAGTAATATGTATTCTGTAATATCCGATAGTTCTAAAGGTAAAGGAATATTTCCTTTTCTATATAAAAGTATAAGAGCTTCTTTAGTTTCATTTTGAGCTTTTATAACATCTTTTTTTTCTACTAGAGGTAGTAAATCTAAAGCAAGTTTTCTACCATTAGTAGTTAAAGCATAACTAGATAATACTTCTTGAATTTTATTAAATTCTAATTTTTTTAAACTATTTTTATCCATATCTTTTCTCCTTAAGTATTAAATATTATCTCACGAAATAAGGAAAAAAACAATGTTTTAGAAGATTTTATATTTATTAAAATATATTTTAATTATGATTTAATTTTATTTTAATTCACATATGATTAAATTTTACTATTGAAATTTTTTTTTATTATGTATAAAATACTTATTCATAGTAAATAAAATAATTATAAGTAATTATTAATTAAAAATTTTATAAAACCTAAAAAACAATTGAAATTTTTTATAAGGTGTAATATAATCGTAATGAATTTGTAATTTACGTGTAAAGAGGAAAGGAAGATACTGATGTTTGGACAAGATATAGGAATAGATTTAGGTACTGCTACTGTAATTGCATATGTTAAAGGTAAAGGAATAGTACTTAGAGAACCATCAGTAGTTGCTGTAAATAATACAACAGGAGAAGTCTTAGCAGTAGGTCATGAAGCTAGAAGAATGCTTGGAAGAACTCCAGGTAATATAGTTGCTACAAGACCATTAAGAGATGGTGTAATTTCTGATTATACTGTAACAGAGAAGATGCTTAAATATTTTATAAATAAAATAGGTGGTAGATTTTTATTTGCACCAAGAATAATGATTTGTATACCATCTTTAGTTACAGAGGTTGAAAAAAAGGCAGTAATAGATGCAGCATCAAATGCGGGTGCTAGAAAAGTATACTTAATAGAAGAGCCAATAGCAGCAGCTATTGGAGCTGGAATAGATATATCAAAACCTTGTGGTAATATGATAGTAGATATAGGTGGAGGAACTACAGATGTTGCTGTAATTTCACTTGGAGGGTCAGTTGTAAGTACTTCTATTAAAGTAGCAGGAGATAAATTTGATGAAGCTATAGTTAAATATATAAAGAAAAAATATAATGTAATGATAGGAGAAAGAACAGCTGAAGATTTAAAAGTTAATGTTGGTTGCGTATATCCAAAAATACAAGATGTAGAAATGGATATCAGAGGAAGAGATTTAATAACAGGACTTCCAAGGACATTAACTATCCATTCTAGTGAGATGATGGAAGCATTAGATGAGCCTGCAAGTTTAATTGTAGATGCTGTTCATTCAGTACTAGAAAAAACACCACCAGAACTTGCTGCAGATATAAGTGACAAAGGTATTTATATGACAGGTGGAGGATGTTTAATAGATGGATTAGATAAGTTATTACAAGAAAAAACAGGGATAAATGTTATGATAGCAGAAGATGCTGTATCATGCGTAGCACTTGGAACAGGTAAAGCTTTAGATAATTTAGATTTAATTGATAGAAAATAAAAATAAGCCCTTAGAGAAAATTAGTAATATTATTTTCTAAGGGTTTTATTTAAGTTAAAAATATATGTAGAAAAGAGTGGAGTAATGAAAGAAAAAAATAAAAAGTATAAAATTGCTTTTGTTACACTTGGATGTAAAGTAAATCAATATGAAACAAATGCAATGATACAAAAATTATCTGATAATTATGAAATTGTACCTCATAACGAATATGCAGATATATATGTAATAAATACATGCACAGTTACTAATATGTCTGATAGAAAATCAAGACAATTACTAAGAAGATGTAAAGAGATAAATAAAGATTCATATATAATTGCAGTAGGTTGTTATGCAGAGGTTTCAAGAGAAGAACTTGAGAAAATAGATGAAGTAGATTTAGTATTAGGAAATAAGCAAAAGAAGGATATTGACTTATATATAGAAAGTTACATAGAAAATAAAGAGAGTAAATCTAATGAAGAAATTAATTTAAATAAAGATAAAAATAATATTGATGAATATATAGAATTTGGAACAGTAACATATACAGAAAAGACTAGAGCAGTAATAAAGATTCAAGATGGATGTAATAATTTTTGTTCATATTGTATTATTCCTTATGCACGAGGAAGGATAGTAAGTAGAAATAAAGATAACATACTAGAAGAAATAAGAGAGATTACTAATAAAGGAATAAAAGAAGTAGTACTTACTGGAATACATATTTCATCATATGGAAAAGAAAAAAATGACAATTACAAATTAATTGATTTATTAGAAGATATAGAAAAAATAGATAATCTAAAAAGGATTAGACTTGGGTCTCTAGAACCAACATTAATTACGGATGAATTTTGTAGTAGACTTAAAAAAGTAACTAAAATGTGTCATCATTTTCATTTATCTTTACAAAGCGGTTGTGATAAAACTTTAAAAGAAATGAATAGAAAATATACATGTGATGAGTTTTTAGAAGTAACAAAAAGGCTTAGAGATTTATATGATGATGTTATTTTAACAACAGATATAATAGTAGGATTTCCTAATGAGACAGATGAAGATTTTAATAAAACATATGAATTTTTAAGCAAAATAAATTTTTATAAAATGCATATTTTTAAATATTCTCCAAGAAAAGGGACTGTAGCATATAAAATGAAAAATCAAGTTCCAGGAAACATTAAAGATTTAAGAAGCCATAAACTTATAGAACTTTCAAATAAAAATGAAGAAAAATATCTAGAATCATATATAGGAAAAAATGTAGATGTCTTATTTGAAGAAAAAGAAGGAGATTATATAAAAGGACATACACAAAATTATATTATGTGCAAAGCAAAATTAGGTGAAGAAAATATTAATAAAATTGTTCAAGTAAAAGCTATCGAAGACAAGAAAGAATTTTTACTTTGCGAATAAGAATATAATAGATAAATGTTATTAATATTGAAATAAGAAAAAAAGAATTGTTACATAACGGTAAATTTTTTGTAATTAAAAAGACATAATAAATTTAACATAAAAATATTGATAAAAAATCCCAGATATAGTATAAATATAATATAGATTAGGGAAATTATGTCTCATACCAAGGAGGAATATATATGAAAATAGATGATGTAAAAATGGGAACAAATAGTGAATATGCAGGAAAGTATATAGAAACAAACGAAAATAAAAGTGTTAATGCTAGTGAATTACCAACAAAGTTTGGAATGTGGAGTAAAGTAAAATCATTTTTATTTCAAGAAATAGATTTAAAGAAAGATATAACTCTTGAATTAACTCCAAAAGAAGAAAAAGTGTTAACAGAAGTTCATGACTTTTTATTCCAAGAAATATCTTTTTCAGGTTTGTTTTCTCTTGGTAAAAATAAAAAGAATAAAGGTCAAAATGAACAATTATAATTTATAGAATTATTAAAAGACTTGTTTTAGCAAGTCTTTTTTTGTTTATTTTATTTTATTTTGTTTATTTTATTTTTTTTTTTTTTGTTTATTTTATTTTGTTTTATTTTAATTTAATTTATTTTATTTTATTTGTTTAGTTTTTTATTTTTTTATTTTTTAATTTATTATTTAATTTTTTTAGTTATCAAGTCAAGTATTTTTTAAAAAATTTTCTTAAAAAATTTACTAAAAAAGTATTGCTTTTTTGTTTTTGTTGTGATATAATATATATGTAAATAAGAAAAGGAGATAGTATATAAAAATAAATCATAAAAAAAGATTAAAAAATAGTTGACTTTCGGATTTATATATGATATAATTATATTAGAAAAGATGAAATGTGTCAAGACTTTTCTTAAAAAAATAATTAAAAAAAGACTTGATTAAATCTTAGATATATGATATAATATATATGTAAATAAGAAAAGAATACTAAAAAAAATTGATACTAATTCTTTTCTAAAAAAGAGTTGACTTCTACTCTCATATATGATATAATATATATGTAAAATGAAGAAAAAAATATTTTTAAAGGAAAGGGCATCTATTCAGTCATAGATAGATGTTAGGGTGAGAAATATGGCTAAAATGGTTGGAATGAACGCAAACTACAAAGAAGTTGCAGGAGTATTAAGAACTTTTGAAAACGGTTCAGCTTTTGGAAGAGAAGTATTTGAAAAAATGGAACAAGCTGGAAGCAAGAGAACTTTCAATAGTGTAAACTCTACACTAGCAGCAATGGCAGGACGTGGATTCGTAACTAAGAAACACGATATGTTCCGTGATAAACTATTAACTAAATACACTTTAACTGAAGCTGGTATTGCAGAATTAGATAAAGAAGCAGAAGTAAAAGAGAACAAAGAAGAAGTAAAGGAGGCTGAATAGCCTTCTTTTTTTTGTGGCTTTTTATGCGACACCTGGCCTTATGGTGGCAAAACGTCCCGCTACCTTAACCACGCCTTAAGGAGCTGGACCGGGCCATATGGTTAAATAGGAGTTGGAGGGCTGAGGACACCTATTCTCATGGACCTGCAAAATTAGATAACATAAAGCAGGTCATTTTCAGGCCAGCATATTTTTTGCTGCTGGTGCCATATTTTTTTAGACTGGCATATTTATTACCCAATATCCCCCCTATATATCCCCTTTTCTTAATATTATTTTATTTTATAAACCATAATATGCCTTTAAAAAGCATTTTAAGGGCCCATACAGCGGTTTTTTATATTTTTATGATAAATTATACTATAAAAGATAAAAATCGTTATATGAGGCTAAAAATAGTGTTTAAAAGAGGATTATATAAAACTAGACAGAAGGAACCTTTCAATGATATAATTATTATATAAGAAAGGAGAAAAATAAATAAAATAAATAGCCAAAGTTTAGTACCGAACCTTACGATGAGTATTAAACGTTAAGAGGCGAACGCGGGGAGGGGAGATTGCGCCCTTTTTATGACCAGCCATTAATGTTGGCAAGCTTTGGCCCGAACATATGTT
The DNA here is from genome assembly GCA_944386155.1 of uncultured Clostridia bacterium. Taxonomy (GTDB): domain Bacteria; phylum Bacillota; class Clostridia; order TANB77; family CAG-508; genus UMGS1994. The sequence continues at coordinate 17,409 of CALWZY010000027.1, forward strand.
CGATAAAAGGAGCTGGACCTGGAGGATACCAAAAATAAAAAAGACCTGCAAATTTTAAAAAAATACTTGAACAGAGGTCAGAATTGTGATATAATATAAATGTAAAATGAAAGAAAGAGAGATGAGAAAATGATTAAGGGATACGATTATGTTGTAGGAGAAATATTGGAGGCAGATAATGTCGCAGATTTAATGGAAGCTCTACAGAGCAGATGGGAAGATTATATCGCTGCTGGTAGACGTGTATGCTACATAAATATTAACGGAAACCGTTATATTGCAGAAAAATAATAAAAAGACTTGTAAATTGGTTTGATATATGATATAATATATATGTAATAAAAAAAAGAAATATTAAAAAGAAAGGCACTTTGGATACCATAGTTCAAAGTGAAGGGTGAATAATATGGAAAAAATGAAATTAACTGAAAACATGGTGTTAGTACTAAGAGTATTAGCAGACAGAGAAGAAGGAAAGGGATTCGCAAGAGAAGTGCTAGAAGATGAAAGACTAAAGGGTAAAACTTTCAACAGCGTTAACGCAACTCTAGCAGCTGCTGCTGGAAAAGGTTTAACTACTAAAGAACCAGCAATGCTTGGAGAAAAATTACTTACTCGCTACACTATCACTGACTTAGGTCGTGAAGTAGTAGCTCCTGCTGATGAAGCTCCTGCAGAAGAAGAATAGATACCTTAAAGGTATCTTCTTTTTTTATGTCTTTTTTTATATAATAATACTCTCCCATTTTACAATATAATTATATCATAATACAAGTCCTTATGTCTAGTCTTTTAAACAAAAAAAAGAGAAGGATTCACATCCTTCCTTTTAACTTGGTGCGCCCCCGCCCCCTCTTGTCAAGTCTAAAAGGAGCTGCAGTTTATTTTTATAAAATTTATAATAAGGTTATTATACCTTTAAAAAGCATTTTTAGGTGGCGTATACGGTTTTTTATAATTAAAGAATATAAATATATTATGAAAGCCTAATTGTCGTTATACGCTAGCTTAATTCGGTTTGAAATATTAAGCATAAAAAAAAGAATAACCTAAATGGTTACTCTATGTTTCACGTGGAACATTAAGATAGCACATATCATTTTCCTTAGTAAGTATGCCCTTGTCTTTTAGTCCCCGCCATATATGTATGGGATAACTGTTCCACAATTCGTCCAATGTTTCACGTGGAACATTGCCTTCCCCATATTTGTTTATTAAGTTTTCTAACACATTATACAGTATTAGCTCTGGTTTAGTCATATAATCCTCCTTCTGTGTGCATATAATAGTTGACAAATGGACCTCCGCTGAGGTTGCTCAACCCCCCACCACACCCCCTATAATATACAAAATAGGGTATATAATAATATTATAATAGAGTATATATATACTATTATATATGTTATATATATACTATATACTAATATATATACTATACATATTATACTACTATATACTATATTATATATATTCCTTAGGATAGATATTATATATTACTACTATTATATTATTATATACTATATATTATATATATAATAACGCTTATACTATTCTATATTTTATTTTTACTAATAT
>CALWZY010000028.1 GCA_944386155.1 uncultured Clostridia bacterium
TAGGAGCTTTAATCTATGGTATTATTGATTATATGATTCCAGGAGAACAAGGTATGTAACAAAAAGAAGCTTTAAGAAATATCTTAAAGCTTCTTTTATTTACTTATAATATTAATATTAATATTTTTATTTTTTTATTTTTTTATTTTTTTATTATTTTTATTTTTTCTTTGTTTTCTTATGAGTTAGACTCCAGTCTTCTTTATTTATTTGTCTTTCTCTTGCTATACTTAGAGCATTACTTGGTACATCTTCTGTAATTGTAGATCCTGCAGCAATTACAACATTTTTACCTATATTTACTGGTGCTACTAAATTTACATTAGATCCTATAAAAGAATCATCTCCTATTTTAGTTTTATGTTTTTCAGCACCATCATAATTACATGTTATTGTTCCACAACCAATATTTACATTTTCACCAATTTCACAATCTCCCATGTATGATAAATGTGGCACTTTGCTTCCTTTACCAACTTTAGTTTTCTTAATTTCTACAAAACTTCCTATTTTAACGTTATCATCTAGAACACAACCTTCTCTTATATATGCATTAGGACCTATTTCACAATTTTCTCCAATTACAACACCAGATTTAATTGTAGTATTAGGATGTATTACAGTATCTTTTCCAATCTTAACATTGTCATATATATAAGTACAGTTAGAATCTTCTATTGTAACACCCTCTCTCATATGCTCCATGTTAATTCTCATTCTTAATACTCTAGTTAATAATTCAAGTTGAATTCTGTCATTTACACCTAATATTTCTGTGTTATCTTCTACTATTAATGCTCCTGTTTTTAAACCTTTTTCACTCATTATTTTAATAACATCTGTTAAGTAATATTCTCCTTGAGCATTATTTGGTTTTATTTCTTTAATAGCTTCTAATAACTCTTCTATATCAAAACAATAAATTCCTGAATTTATTTCTTTAATTTTTCTTTGCTCTTCTGTTGCATCTTTTTCTTCTACTATCTCTACAACTCTACCATCTACATCTCTTATTATTCTTCCATAACCTGTTGGATTATCATACATAGCAGTAATTATAGTTGCATATTCGCTATTATCTTCACTTCTTTTAATTAAAGATCTTAATGTCTCTTCTCTTATTAGTGGAACATCTCCATATAAAATAAGAACTTTTCCTCTTTTTCCTTCTAAATAAGGAACTGCTTGCATTAAAGCATGACCTGTTCCAAGCAAATCTTCTTGGATAGCAAACTTTGCTCTATTTCCTATAGCATCCATTACAGATTCTTTTTGATGTCCAACTACACAAATTATTTCATCAGATCCTACTTTTTCGGCAGTATCTATTACTCTATTTACAAGTTCTCTACCATATATCTTATGTACTACTTTTGATTTATTAGTTTTCATTCTTGTGCCTTTCCCTGCTGCCATAACTACTGATATAATATTTCCCATTTACACCATCTTCCCTTTCCTTTTGCTTTTATAAAGCAATATGCTTACAAAAGAATTTTATCACACTACTTATTAATTTACAATATATTTATATTTTAAAAATGGAGATGATTTCTCATCTCCATTTTTCTACAATCTTTTACATATACATTTTGCAAATATTATTATAGATAAAATCGCAATTATTAAAATTGTAATTACTGCTATAAAATATGCTAAACTTAAAGCGCTTACTAAATTAACTGCTGACTCTAGAACTATACCTAAAGCAAAAGCTAATATAACAGATAAAATTGCAATTATTATTTTAAAGCAATTACATTTATTATTGCATTTTTTGTTACAGTTTATTATTATATCTGGCTCCATTTATATCACCTACTTATTTTTATGATTATAGTATATTATATGTATTTATGGTTTAATTTGTTTGTCTTCTCTTTTTATTTCTGATGCCTTTTTTATCATACCATAACCAAATTTTTCTTTTAAGTAGTCGACTGTTTTATCTATTTTCTTATCTTTTGATTCTTCTTTTTCATCAAAAAGAGATAATTGAATTTCATCTTTTCCAGAAAGTCCATCTACTCTGATTCCAATTAATCTAATTTTATCACCTTTATATAATTCTTCTAAAAGTTCTTTTGCAGCTTTAGTAATCTCTTTTGAAGAATCTGTTCTATGCGGTAATTTTTTTTGATGAGAATATACTTCAAATTTATTATTTTTTAATTGTACATTTACTACACTTGCTATCATATTTTCTTTTCTTAATCTATATGATACTTGTTCACTTAATCTTACAAGTACAGGAGTTAATTGCTCTATACTTGCCATATCATAAGGAAGTGTTACACTGTTTCCTATACCTTTCGGCCTAGATTCTTTATAATTTACTTCTTCATTACTATTACCATTTGCATAAGACCATATCATAAAACCATATTTTCCAAAATGTTTTATTATAAATCTTTCATCTTTTTTTGCTAAATCACCAATTGTCTTTATTCCTAACTTATCTAATTTATTTAATGATTTTTTACCAACCATAAATAATTCTGAAATCGGTAAATTCCACATTTTATACTCAATCTCATTTTTAAATAATGTATGTATTTTATCTGGTTTTTCAAAATCAGATGCCATTTTTGCTAAAATCTTATCATCTGATATTCCTATATTAACTGTAAAACCTAATTCTTTTTTTACTCTTTCCTTTATTTCTATTGCAATTTTTAAAACATCTTCACCTGGTTTTATGAATTCTGTTAAATCTAAAAAACATTCATCAATCGAAAATCTTTCAATCTTATCTGTATATTCACAAAATAATTTATATAAATTATCTGAATATTTTTTGTATAAAGAATGATTTGCTGGAACATTAATAATACTTGGACATTTTTTTCTTGCTTGATAAATTGGCTCTCCTGTTTTTATTCCGAATTGTTTTGCTATATTACTTTTAGCAACAACAATTCCTTTTCTTTGAGATTCATCTCCACCAATAATTGCAGGAATAGTCCTTAAATCTAATTTATCACCATGTTTTAATCTATCTACTGCAGTCCAAGATAAAAAAGCATTATTAACATCTATATGTAATATTCTCTTTTCCATATAAATCACCCACAAACATTATAGAACATTTGTTTTTATGTGTCAATCTAATTTATTTAGTTATTTCATAGAAATTATTTTTTCCCATGGAAGATTTTCTTTTCCAAAATGTCCATAATTTGTTGTTAATTTATATATTGGTTTCTTTAAATCTAAAAATTTAATAATTCCTCTTGGTGTCAAATCAAATATTTTATAAACTTTATTTGCTATATCTTCTTCAGGAATAGTATTTGTTCCAAATGTCTCAACATAAATAGATATTGGTTTTGCAACTCCAATTGCATAAGAAAGTTGTATCTCACATTTTTTAGCAAATCCATTTGCTACTATATTTTTAGCAATAAATCTCGCCATATATGCTGCAGATCTATCTACTTTTGTAGGATCTTTACCTGAAAAAGCACCTCCACCATGACGGCTATATCCACCATATGTATCTGCAATAATTTTTCTACCAGTAAGTCCACTATCCCCAAGTGGTCCACCTATTACGAATCTTCCTGTTGGATTTATAAAATACTTCGTATTGTTATCTAATAATTCTTTTGGTATTACTTTTTCAATAACTTCTCTTTTTATATCTTCTCTAATCTTCTCTAAAGATACTTCTTCCTTATGTTGAGTAGACACTACTACAGTATCTATTCTATATGGGACATTTTTCTTATATTCTACTGTAACTTGAGTTTTTCCATCTGGTCTTAAATAATCTAATATACCTTGTTTTCTAGCTAAAGTTAATCTTCTAGATAATTTATGAGCAAGTGATATTGGAAGTGGCATAAGTTCTTCTGTTTCATCGACAGCAAATCCAAACATTAATCCTTGATCTCCAGCACCTTCTACTCCCTCTTCTTTTCCTTTAGTCTCTAGTGCATTGTCTACACCTAAAGCTATATCATCTGATTGTTTTGAAATATTTATATGAACTTTGCAAGTTCTATAATCAATATCAGTTTTTGCATTATCATATCCTATTTCTTTTAGAGTGTTTCTAACAATTTTCTCAATATCTACTGTTCCTTTTGATGTTATCTCTCCAGTAACTATAATCTCTCCTTTACTTGCAACTGTTTCACAAGCTACTCTAGAATTTTCATCTTGCTCTAAATATGCATCTAAAATACTATCTGATATTAAATCACAAACTTTATCTGGATGTCCTTCTGTTACACTTTCTGATGTAAATAATTTTCTCATTTCTCTCCTCCTATAAAACAAAAAACCTTTGCTAAAAGCAAAGGTAATAATCATTAATTTTATCATCCAAAGCTTTTGCTTTGTCGGTATTAGCACCTTAAATTTTTCAGGTTGCTGTGGAGTCATAAAGCCGAATCTCTCGTCCACTCTTGATAATTTCTTATTTAATTTACAGAATCTATTATACACTCAAAATTAATTTTGTCAATGATTTACATAAATAATATCATTAAAATCTTAAGTCTTTTATTTTAGAAATATCTATATTATAAAATTTCTCATAAACGCTTTGAACATCTAAAGAAGTAACCTTTGATTTATCTAATTCTAACTTTTCTATCATATCTAATACTGAGTTTTCATCTTTTCCTTCTATTTCTAAATATGTCGGAATAAGTGGCCATGAATCAATATCTAATTCTACATCATCTAAAATATATCTAATCCTATTATTTTCCTGATAAGCTTTACTAAAAAATCCTATTTTATTTAAAAATTCATTTGTTAGTTCTAAATCAGAAACTTCAATCTCAACTTCTTTAGTACCATCTATTTTATCACTTGTTACATCTTTAAATGTTAAAGTTGTTTCTTTTCCATTTGTCCTTAATCTTATCCATTTTCCGTTTTCTTTTGGAATAGTATCATATACATATCTTTTTTGATTAAATTCTCCTACTTTTGTAGCATTTAAACTTTCTAATTTTCTAATTAATTCATCTTTATCTATTTCTAAAACTCTTACTTCATATTCTGTTTTCATTTTACATCCCCTTTCTTAATTATAATACTTTTCAATATTAAAATCTTAAGATCTTAAATTTTTAATACATATTTATAAATATTTGATTTTAATACTTAATTTTAAAAAAATTAGATTCACTTTTTTATAATTATATACACAAAAAGTAGAAGTATCAAATACTTCTACTTTTGTAATTTTACTTTATTTAAATATTTTTTTGCATGTTTTTTTATCTCTTTCATTTTCTTTTTCGTATCAGGATCTTTATAATCAATCCTATCTATTAATTTATCTATACATTCATTATCTTTTATATATTGTATTCCTATATCAAAATTAAAATCATAAATCCAACCTGCAAAACATACCCAAAAGTCAAGATGCGTAACTCTATCTTCACATCTTATTTGTTTATGATTCATAAAATCTTCATAAACTTTATCACTTATTTTTTCATTTTCTATTTCTTCTTCTTTTGCATCAAATAAAGTCTCAAATTCTTCTGTATATTTTATTCTTAAATTATCTGTTTTATCTGCATCTCTTATAATTTTACTATGAAGTAATTCTTCATCAGATAATCCTTCTTCTATCTCATATTTATTATGATTCTTTATTGCCTTTAAAATGATATTATCATACTTCTTATCTTTTATAAAAGTTCTAATCAAATTATTTTCAAATAAAATCTCAACACCATATTCTGCATGATCTATTTCTTTTGAGTCTATGAAACAATCATATTTTTTAGCTTGCTCGAATCTTCCTATATCATGTAATAATGCAATTAATTTTGCTAATTTAATATTTTCTTCATCAAGACCTAATTTTGTCGCAATAAAACCACTCATGGAAACTACTCCATAAGTGTGTTTTATTTTAAGTTCAATTTTATCATCTTCTGTATTATATTTTTCAACATATGACTTAAATACTTTTTCTGCTTTAACTAAATCTATCATTTCTTTCTTCCTAACTATTATAAATTTTATTTTATGATTTTTACTATATTTTCTTTTCTTGGCTTTGCTTCTGGATAATCTCCTTTAATATATCCTAAAGCAAGTGATCCTACACACTTATAATTATTAGGAATTTCTATCTCTTCTCTTAATTTTTCTCCTTTTTTACTATTAAATAAATCATCTACGCAGTTAATCCAGCATGCTCCAAGATTTAATGCAGTAGCTGCTATATGCATATTCTCTATTGCAGTTGACGCATCTTTAATATAAGTATTGCTATTTACATCTCCAAAAACTAATATTACAGTAGGAGCTCCATAAAAAGGACTTCCATCTCTTCCTGTAATTTGCATACATTCATTAACAAGTTCATGCATCATCTCTTCGTTTTGAATAGCAACAAAAGCATATGATTGTCTATTCATTCCACTTGGCGCATATCTTCCACATTCTAATATTATATTTAAATCTTCATCATTTATTTGTTCTTCTTTAAATTCTCTTATACTTCTTCTATTTAATATACTTTGGATTGTTTCGTTCATAAAAACCTCCCTCATATTTTTATTTATGAATTATTAATTTTGTAAAATTAATAACGTATATTTTTATATATTATATTTTTAAATAATAATCAATATATTATTTAATATTTTTTTATTTAATCTTAATTTTAAAATACTAAAAAATACTAAATCTTTTTAAATATTATCAAATAATAAAATCTTTGTCCATGTGATTTTTAAAAGTAATATAAATGATATAAAAATTTAAACAAATATTTATATAAAAATTATTATTTTAAAAAACTACAAAAATAAAAAAACGATATATAAAATATACCGCTTTTCTACATATTTTTGACTATACTTAAATTAAGCTTTTTTTGCTATTTCAGCTATTTCAGTAAAAGCTTTTGGATCAGAAACTGCTATTTCAGCTAACATTTTTCTGTTGATTGTAACATTAGCTTTCTTTAATCCTGAGATTAATTTGCTATATGTTAAACCATTCATTCTAGCTGCTGCATTTATTCTTATAATCCATAATTTTCTGAAATTACTCTTTTTATCTTTTCTTCCTACATAAGCATACATACCAGATTTCATAACAGCTTGTTTAGCCATTCTAAATCTGTAGTGTTTTGCACCATAGTAACCTTTTGCTTGTTTAATTACTTTTTTATGTCTTGCTCTTGTAGTTCTTGCTGTTTTTACTCTTGCCATTTATATTCAACTCCTTTTTAACTCTAAATTTTATTGATATGGTAATAATTTCTTAACATGTGATTTACATGTGTTATCTAATATTCCGTCTTGTACTCTTGCTGTATGTTTTTGTCTCTTTGTTTTGTTTGCTAATAAATGTCTTCTATTAGCTTTTGTTCTTTTTACTTTTCCACTACCTGTAAAACCGTATCTTTTACTTGCAGCTTTATTTGTTTTTAATTTTGGCATAATAATTCTCCTTTCTATTTCTTAGCTAGTATTAAAAACATTGTTTTACCTTCTAAACGAGGTGGCTTTTCAACAACTGATATTTCAGCAAGCTCTTCAGCAAATTTGTTAAGTACTGTTTCTCCTGCTTTAACGTTGTTTAATTCTCTACCTCTGAATCTAACAGTGAATTTAACTTTGTTTCCTGATTCTAAAAATCCTCTTGCATTTTTGCATTTGAACTCAAAATCATGGCTACCTATATTTGGAGTAACTCTTACTTCTTTAACTTCTACTGCTTTTTGATTTTTTCTAGCTTCTTTTTCTCTTTTTGCTTGTTCGAATTTGTATTTTCCATAATTCATTATTTTACAAACTGGAACATTTGCATTAGGTGAAACTAAAACTAAATCTAATCCTTTGCTTGCAGCTAAGTCTATTGCTTCATCTGTATTCATTTCTCCTAATCTTTCACCGTTTTCGCTAATTACTTGTACTGTGCTTTGTTTTATTTGCCCATTAATAGGTAATTCTTGTTTTATATAAAACACCTCCACATCTTTGTACGTTCATTTTTCATATAAAAAAATGACTTGTTTTCTAAAAACAAGCCAATCCACAAACTAAAATTATAATTAAACATAAAAATAAATTTCATTTATATGTTTAAATATTAAATTTTATTACCTTTTTCCATAACTTAGATAAGGTGAGAAGTGGATGACTTCTTCTTGAAACTTCATATATATTAGCACATTATTATGTATTTGTCAACATATTTTCATTTAAACTTAAAAATATTTATAAAATGTTTTTTTACCGAAAACCTTATGCAGGTTTTCGGTAACCAAGAGAGTGTGCGGGTTTACTAGTTACAGAATTTCAAGCTCTTGTTCTGTTTGGAAGATTTCTTCAAGCTCCTCTTCAGGAATCATTTCACCTGATTCGATTATGTCCATTACTTCGTAAAGTTCTTCAAGTAATGATTGTGTCTCGGTGATATCGTCCTGTAAGTCCTCGCTCATTTTTTTGTGGTTATCAAGTAGCTCTTGTAGCATGACCTTCGTATCTTCATTTTCGATGGTCTCTAGCTGATTCTGATAAAATCTAATTATATTCTCCTCATTAAGTTGTTGAACAGCAAGAGAATAAATTCGATTCTCGAAATATACTTGGGTATTTTTCATCTCACCCATGAGCAACTTCATAAAATCGTCAGATTCCGAATCGCAGATTGAATCAAAATCAACTACTCTATAATCTGCTGACAAAAGTGCTTCCTGATCATCGATTACTGCTTGCATTTCGAAAATCTGATTTTTAAGGGTAACTCTTTCCTTTATCAGACTAAAACAAAACAGCATCATTGAAATGATTACCACTGCAATTGCAATTTTCCCGAGAATATTGAAAAAAACTTCAAATGGGGTATCGTACTCTTTTAACTTATCCTCAATTTCTAGTTCCATCTCATCCCGTACATCTTCACTTGCAGACATTTCTTCAATCTGCTCCTGCTGGTTTTGCCCAGCTAACTCTTTGCTTTCATTTCCTTTTTCTATCATGTCATAATCCCTCCTACATTAATTATAATGAAAGCACACTCTCTTAAAATAGATATTGCATAATATATATTTCTATACATATGCAGGTCCAAAAAAAGACCATATCTTTTAATATTTTAGCATATTTTAAAGCATTTTTCAAATCTTTCTAATTTTGTATTAATTTTGCTTGACTTTTTATAAAATTTGTTTTAAAATAGATACGCATTGTATTAAAATATGTATTTATAAGTTACTTCTCCCCGGTAGTAGTCTTATAAATTATATATAGATTAAAATAAAATTTATGAATGGAGGGTATTTATTACCATGAATAATACTACATATAGTGCTAAAAAAAGCGAAATAGAAAGTAAATGGTATATAATTGATGCAGCTAACAAACCATTAGGTAGAGTTGCTACTGAAGCTGCTAAATTATTAAGTGGAAAACACAAACCAACTTATACACCAAATATTGATACAGGTGATCACGTAATTATTTTAAACTGTAAAGATGCAATCTTAACAGGAAAAAAATTAGATCAAAAAGTTTATAGACATCATTCAGGATACATCGGAGGAATGCATGAAACATCAGCTAGAGTAATGATGGAAAAATCTCCTGAAAAAGCTATGATGATTGCTATAAAAGGAATGCTTCCTCATACAAAATTAGGAAGACAAATGGTTAAAAAATTAAGAGTTTATGCAGGTAGCGAACATGAAAATATCGCTCAAAAACCAGAAGTATGGGAGGTAAAATAATATGGCAAAGAAATCTGAAAAAATAGTTTTTGCTGGAACAGGTAGAAGAAAAAAATCAATAGCTAGAGTAAGACTTACAGAAGGAAATGGAACAATTACAGTAAATGGTGCTCCTTTAGATGAATACTTCGGAACAGAAATATTAAAAGTTATAGTAAAACAACCTTTAACAGCAACAAATACAGTTTCAAAATATGATGTAATTTGTAAAGTTCAAGGTGGAGGTTATACAGGTCAAGCAGGTGCTATAAGACATGGTATAGCTAGAGCTTTAGTTGAAGCAAATGCTGAATTCAGACCAGTTTTAAAATCAAACGGATTCTTAACAAGAGATCCACGTATGAAAGAAAGAAAGAAATATGGTCTTAAGAAAGCTAGAAAAGCTCCACAATTCTCTAAGAGATAATATTTTAAAACAATTATTAAAACTCAGAAGTTTAAATCTTCTGAGTTTTTTTATTTCTATTATATATTTTTTTATCCGGAGGCTCATGCCCCCGGACTGTGAATCAGTACAACTTAAAATGTTTTTTTTAGTCATTTAAAACTCATTTCTGAAACCCACTCGATCTCATCAAAGTCGAGTTCTCTTGTTATTATTACAATCGGCTTTTTATAATCGCCTTTGTAGTCATTTACCGGAATCTCTGTAGCTTTTCTTGCATCATATGCAGAGTCTAATTCCTCATCTGTTAATGTGTCTCTAGGTGCAATTTGCTTAAATAACTCTTGCCTTCTTTCTTCAAACTTAGATTCATCGATTACAAATATACCATTTGCGTATTTAGGTCGGATTGCTACAATATGAAGGCTACTTATCCAATCCATATTCCATACCACTTCTGGTAAGAAATCAGATTTTGTAGCTTCTGGTGTGATTTTTCCATCTGTATTTATATCACACCAGATTCCACGCATCCCAAAATGCACACATCTCTTCTCAGGAGGCAATTCTAAGGGATTCTTTTTTCCTGTGTCGATGATATACTTATCTTTTCCGTTACATAAGCTATAAAGCAATGTATGTTTTCCTTTATACGGAATAACTTCTTCGATTTTTGGATCGACTATTACTTCTGCTTCCGGAAATTTTAAGATATACTCAAGAACATTTTTTGTGAGGTATTCTGTGATATTGCTGAAAACATCTTTAACCTCAATTCTTTGCGGTTCACCCTCTTCTGGTTCGTATTCCCTTCCTAAGTCTTTATCTGGTAATAAATATACTGCACGACTTTTGTAAGTATTCCCAGAGTAAATTAAATACTTTTTACTCTCACCTCTTAGTTTCGCATGGATTTTAATAGTATTGAAAAACCACTCCTTGTCTTTTTCCCAGTCATCTCCAACATAAATGCGGTAAGTAGGTCCGGACTCATCTTCATATACGCAAAGTTCCTGCCTTGGTATCTTAATTTCATGAATAGCTGCTATGTCATTTTTTGATTTACTGAGCTGTCCTTGAACTCTGCAGAACCATAATTTGAAATCTGCTCCTTTAATCATGCTTACATAAATATACTTTTCTTCTCCGGAGCCATATGAATCTAGCTCAACTTCGATTCCTGGAATATCAAAATTCCGCTTCTTAAGTTCCCTTACTATTTTCTCCGCTACCTCATCAAAAGGAAATTGCCTTGAATGTGGGTAAAGAAACTTTGGCTTTACTGTTAGTACTGACATCTTATCATCCTCCTTAAAATATTACGGAGGAATTGCACTCCCCCGTATTTTATTATTATTTACAGGTTGTGCAATAACCAAATATCTTTTGTATTATACCATAGATTTACATAATATTCAATTAGAATTAATATAAAAAAAGAGAAGCCCTCAGGCTTCTCTACATCTAGCTAAAGCTTGGGACTTTCCATTTTTGATATTAGGTTATTCCATTATAAAAACCTTAGTGAGTGAATACTTCTTCTGTTTAATAAGAAAATTCATGAGTGCATTATCTTCGTCCAGGTACTCAGCAAAAAGAATATTTATCATTTGCGTCTTAAATATTCCTGGTATCATGGCTCCAACTGCTGCATATTTCATGTTCCTATTTCTAAGTTCTGGTTCGAAAAGAGGTATTGCAAGATATGCCTCCTCTTCTGTTACATCTTCTTTAGTTCCCACCAGATAGTGTACTTTTACATTATGCCGCTTCTCTGCATCTCTTATCATTTTTCTAAGTTCATCCAGTGATCTCACTTCTGTGAATTTTTCTTCTAATACCATTTCTTTTACCTCTCTTGTTTTAAAATTATTTTGTTAACAAGTATCTAAAACTTTTTATTGAAAATCAATAAAAGCACTAAATATTATATCACACAATGCTTACGTTTTCAAATACTTTAAAATATATGCATTTTTCTCTTTTTTTCTAATTTAATTTAGCTCAATCTTTCTTTTACAAAAATCCTATTTACTAATTATAAAAATGCTTATATAATTTAAATCTGGAGGGGGAATGATTTTGAAAAATTATGATTTAATTATTGTAGGAGCTGGTCCTAGTGGAATTTTTACAGCATATGAATTAATAAAACTTGGAATAGCTAAAAAAAAGAAAATTTTATTAATTGATCAAGGAAAATGCATAGAAAAAAGATATTGTCCTTTGGAAACTGCTGGAAAGTGCATTAATTGTAAACCTTTCTGTAATATAACAAGTGGATTTTCTGGTGCAGGAGCTTTCTCTGATGGAAAGTTAACTCTATATAATCCAGATGATGAAACTATAGAAGTAGGCGGTGCTCTTCCAGATTATTTAGGAGTACAAAAAACTAAAGAATTAATGGATTATACAGATAAAATTTATCTTGATTTTGGTGCTGATACTAAGATAGAAGGAACTGAATTTAAAGATGAAGTTAATAAACTAAAAGAAAAATCTAAAGAAAACGGTATAACTTTAATTAATTCTTATATAAGACATTTAGGAACAGAAAAAAGTCATGAACTATATGGTAAGATTGAAAAATATTTATTAGATAATAATATAGAAATTCTTTTTGAAACAACTGTTAAAGATTTATTTATTGAAAATAATACAGTAAAAGGTGTATATATAGTACCTTCTTCTGATTTAAAAAAGGAACCTACTCTACTTTCTTCTGATACTGTTGTTATTGGAGTTGGAAGAAAAGGTGCTAGTTGGCTTTCTGAAGTATGTAAAAAACATGATATTGAAACAGAAGCAGGAACTGTTGATATTGGTGTAAGATATGAACTTCCAGATGAAGTTATGAAAGATGTAAATAAATATATGTATGAAGGTAAATTTATTGCAAGACTTGCACCATATAAAGATAAAGTTAGAACATTCTGTCAAAATCCTAGTGGTTTTGTTGCAAATGAAGTTTATGATAATTCTTTAACTTTAGTAAATGGTCATTCTTATAAAAATAGAAAAAGTACAAATACAAATTTAGCAATACTTGTATCTCATCATTTTGAAACTCCATTTAATGAACCTATTAAATATGGTATAAATATTGGAGAAAATACTAATCAGCTTGCTAATGGTTGTGTACTTGTTCAACGTTTAGGAGATATTTTTGCTGGAAAAAGAACATGGCCAAAAGAACTTAAAGAAAATAGTGTAGTACCTACATTAAAAACAGCCGAGGCTGGAGATATAACATTTGCTATTGGTTATAGAACTATGACTGATATTTTAGAATTTATTAAAGCCTTAGATAAAGTAATCCCTGGATTTGCTAATCCTGATAATTTATTATATGCAGCTGAAATAAAATTCTATTCTAATCAGGTAAAAATAGATAATAATTTTAAAACTAGTGTAGATGGTCTATACTCTATTGGCGATGGTGGCGGACTAACACGTGGTTTAATTATGGCTTCATGTAGTGGTGTTCAACTTGCTAGAAATATAAAAGATATAATATAATATAATATAATAAACTATAATATAAAAAGAGAAAACTGAGATGATAGAATTGTCTTTCATCCCAGTTTTCTCTTTTTTTCAGTTAAAATCTCTTTTACTGTTTTGGCAATTTATTTTAGTACAATCTACTTTATAAAAGCCGTGTCAGAAGTATTTCAGCATGATTCTTTTTTTGAATCTAAATTATAATGTAATGTTAATTCAAGTTATAATTAAGAGGATGACCTTGAATTAAATATCGATAAGTATAACGCTCTGTACCGAAACCTTTTTTGACTAAATCCTCTTAATTTATAAGAAGTCACGTTTCTATTTTAACACATACTAGTCACTTTGTCAAATTATGTTAACTTTTCATTTTAATCTATCAATCTTGTTTGATCTTCAGCTTCTAAATTTTCTATATCATAATAACTATCAGGAGTATCTCCTACAATAATTGATTCTATTAATAAGATTTCATTTTCTACTCTTTCTTCAATATTACTTATAGGAGTAGTAACACTTATGTCACATCTTAACTCTAGATAAATTCTGTGTATTGTTTGATTTACACCTGCTGAGTAAAATTCTGATTTCAAATTATTAGAAAAATTCCCTATATGATCTATTTTTAATTTAATATTAGGTCCTATACCAGAAAAAAGCCTGTTTCCTGTAAGAGCACCTAATCTTATATCTATACTTGCTTCATGATTATTTGTATTTAAAATCTGTTTTCTCATGGCATCTGTTACTTCATCAATTATTTCATTTAATACAAATATATTAATATCAATTAATTGTATATTTCCATTATTATCTTTTTCTATTTTCACTAAATCTTCATACTCATATTTTTTCATAGTTAGATCTGTTTCAGTATTTGCAAGTTCAGTTGCTAATAATTTAGCTTTATTTCTACAAGTACTATCAAATATTGGATAAGCTATATATTCTGTAAATAAGCTTATTACTATAATCATAATTAAAAGAAAAATAATTATAAAATTTTTCTTTTTTATTTTAAATCTTTTTCTTGAATAAATAGTATCATACATAACAAACTATACTGCTTTAGGAATATACAGTTTTTGACCAACATCTATTTTGTTTTCGTCTTCTATATTATTTATTTTTGCAATTTGATCTACTGTACTTCTGAATTTTTTAGCGATTTTCCACAATGTATCACCATTTTGTACAAAATATATAACTAAACTATATGAATTAAAATTTTCATCAATTTCTTCTATATTATCAATCATATTAATGTTAATATATTCATTTTGCCCGCTATAAATATCAATCTCTATTTTATTATCAATACTAGAGTCTGGAAGTATTATAAAATTACTATTTGCAATTTTTAGACTTATATTTTCATATTTTTCTAATGTTTCAAATTCAAATTCGAAATTTACACTCATAGAATCTATATACTTATTATCAAATGTACTATATAAATATGTTACTTCACAATTTCCAACAAATTTATTTAATCCATTAATTTTTTCTTTTTTTAGTATACTCGTATTTGCATTACTATAAAATAACTGATTAATATTATCTACTAATACTTTTTCATTAATATTTTTTGTCAACATCTTTTCTATACTATTATTTTCAATTTTTATATTTTTTCTATCATATTTATATGTATTTTTAATTCCATATATATCTTCTAATAAATTAACTTGTTTTACTTCATATACATCACAATTTATATTAAATTCCATTAATATGTTTATAGTATTATTTGATACAATTTCATACTCTAAATTGCAAATATCAATTTGTAATTTAGATATATTAGAATCTGTAACATTTTGTATATCGATAAAAGACATTAATGGAAGATTTATATTATATTTATTAATTTTACTTTCTTCAGTTTTATATAATATTTCCATATTTATATCAGCTTTTGCTAAAACTTTGTTATAACTAATTTTACTTTCAATATTTTGAATATCATATTTTAATTTTAAAATACTTTCCATTTTTTCAACATCTGAAACTTTCAAACTTTCTTTTAAAGTAGCCTTATTTTTTCCTGAACCTATTATACTATTTAGCTCTATTTTCTTTTCTAATTTTTGTATTTGATTATCTTTTTCTTTAATTTCTTTTATAATCTCTACTTCATTTTCTTTATATAACTTTATATTAACATCTGTTTTTACGATTATATTTA
The DNA here is from genome assembly GCA_944386155.1 of uncultured Clostridia bacterium. Lineage (GTDB taxonomy): Bacteria > Bacillota > Clostridia > TANB77 > CAG-508 > UMGS1994. The sequence continues at coordinate 15,802 of CALWZY010000028.1, forward strand.
CTTTTCTCTCATTTAATATTTTTACTTCTATTTTATTAATATTAATTTCAGATTTATAATCAATTTTTTCTTCAACATTTATTTTATTTATATCTAAAATTTCAGAAAAAGGAAGCATAACATCTAGCATACTATTTTCTTCATCACTATTTAAATACATATTAAATATTATTGCTTTACCATCTATCTTTATTCTATTTGCCTGTATTTCTACCTTCTCAATAAATATATTTCCATTCGAAATAATATTTTTCACTATATCCTTTTTTATATCTGGAATTATATAACTTTGTTCTATAACAATCTCTTTTCTTATATCTTGAATCATTTCTTTTAGTTTAATCTTATCTTTTATAATATCCATATTAATCCTCCTTAGAATTTTTATTATTATATGTATATTAAAAAGATAAAAAAAAATTCCCTTTTTAAGGGAATTTTCTATTTATGCATATTCTTCTCTATTCTTTTTTGAAATAATTGCTGGTGGTTCTAACGTTTTAAATCCTTCTCCATCAAAAATTTGAATTTCTACTGATTTTGTAAATATATCAGTATAATTATAAGATCCTCTTCTTTCGTTTTCTTCAAATTTTACTCTGAAATAACTTGGGTATGCTTGCTCAATAATGGCTTCTTTCTCAAGTGGCTTACTTCTTTTGCCAGGTGACTCTTTAATTATAATTTTTTGCCCTATTTTTGCCTCCATATCCTTTCTCAAACTCATAATATCAGATTTATAAATCATTTCATCACCTACTTTTAAATTGTTGATTAGAGTATATCATCGTATGATGAAATTGTCAAAAATCCAATGTTTGTGTCGAATTCTTGTATACCTTGGTATCACTGCATTTTATAGATTTTTATTCTTCTTTTAACGTTTGTGTTACATTTGTGTTAAATTTGTGTTAAATCTCGCTTTTGTTGTCAATTTGTCTAAAATTTACCTCTAGCCCTAGTTCCTCCTATAGATTTAAAGCCTTCTTTCAAATCTGGTATTATATCATTTATAGCTACATATGAATCTCTTTTAGTATTTGCAACTTTATTTGCTACTATTAAAGGATCTTTATAATCTATCAAAATCCTACCTGGTGATGATGCAAAGTTAGCACCTTCTGAAATTATAGCTTCAAAAAAGCTCTCGCATGCTCCAGCAATTATAGTAAATTCATCTTCATTACTATTCCACTTTCTTGCTTTTCTAACTACACTAGCGAAATATTTTGAATTTTTATAATTATTAATATCAAAAAAACCTTGTCCTTTTTTTATCATTAAATCATGTCCTGTAGTAACTAAAATATCTGGTTTATATTTATTTAATAAACTATTTATCACCATGTGTTGTTTATATTCAGGTACATTTTCTACTATAGCTTTTAAATTTAAATTATTATAATATGAATATGCTTTTCTTGCATATTTTGGATCTCCGTCTAAATGCAAAATTATTGCTCTTGATTTACTATTATTTTTAATTAAACTTCTTGTTCTCATATTTTATCACCTAGTATAAAATATGAAAAAATCTTACACTAGGTGATATAATTTTATTTTAATAAATCATTTTCTATTTCTAATAATCTATTATATTTACAAACTCTATCTGTCCTACATGGTGCACCAAATTTTACTTTTTCAATATTAAGACCACATGCTAAATCTGATATAAAACTATCTTCTGTCTCTCCAGATCTATGTGATACTATAGTCTCATATCCATATTCTTTTGCAAGCTTTATAGTATCTAAAGTCTCTGTTACTGTTCCTATTTGATTGGGTTTAATTAATATGCTATTTGCTATATTTTTTTCTATTCCTAATAATAATCTTTCTTTATTCGTTACAAATAGGTCATCCCCTACTAATTTTATTTTATCTCCTAACTCATTCGATACTTTTTCCCACCCTTCAAAATCATCTTCAGCTAAACAATCTTCTATTGAAATTATTGGATATCTTCGAGATATATCTTTATAATATTCTATCATTTCATCTATTGTTTTTAATTCTCCTGTTTTCCAAAAATAATATTTTCCTCCTTCTTTTATTTTTTTAGCTTCTTCATACATTTCATTTGCTGCAATATCTAAAGCGAGAAAGACATCTTCTCCTGCTCTATGTCCTGATTTTCCAATCGCTTCTAATATTAATTTTAGAGCATCTTCATCTCCTTCTAAATCAGGTGCAAATCCACCTTCATCACCAACTCCTACACTCTTTCCTGCTTTTTTTAAAACTTTTTTCAATTCATTATATATATCAAATGCTATTTCCATTTTTTCTTTTAATTTTACATTTTTATTTGGAACAATCATAAATTCTTGTATATTTATATTATTATCTGCATGTTTTCCACCATTTAAAATATTAAGCATAGGAGTGGGCATTTTACAACCATTTATACCACCTATATATCTATATACTTCCATATCAAGTGATTTTGCAGCAGCTTTTAATGTGGCAATAGACACCCCTAAAATAGCATTTGCACCAAGTCTTGATTTATTAATTGTACCATCTAATTCTATAAGTCTTTTATCTATTTTTCTTTGATCATAAACATTCATCCCAACTAATTCATTTTTAATAATTTTATTTACATTTTCAACTGCTTTTTCTACACCTTTTCCATTATATCTTGTTTTATCATTATCTCTTAATTCATAAGCTTCATATCTTCCAGTAGAAGCTCCGAGAAGGAACTATTGCTTTTCCTATATCTCCAAATGATGTCTTAACTTTTACTAATAGTGTTGGATTTCCTCTCGAATCTAATACTTCTAAAGCCTCAATATTTTCTATTTCTAGTTCATTTTCCATAAAATAACCTCCTATTTATTTTTATTCTTTTTATATTATTTCCATTTTTTTATTTTTAATAGAAAAAAAGAGAATTCAAAAAAGAATTCTCTTACACATTTTTCGTTTAATTTAATAAAATTAACTTACTTTATTTTTTTGTTCAGTATATTTTAATTTTGTTGCCATCCCTCCCCTTATATGTCTTTCTGCTTTATTTTCATCTAGTATTTTTCTAACTTCTAAAAATAAAGGCATATTTATTTTCATTAATCTCTGACTTACATCTTTATG
>CALWZY010000029.1 GCA_944386155.1 uncultured Clostridia bacterium
TTTAAATTTATAAGAAGAGAAGTATAATGGTAGTATAATTTCTGTATATTTAACTTTGCACAAAATCAAAGTTTTGTGCAAATAAGAGTAGAACAAATATATAATATACTAAATATACATATCTCCTGTCATATCAGGGCTTTTAAGCACTATTTATATATTAATTATACTTTATTTATTATTATATTTATTATCCTATTATACTTATATACTTCTTTACTTTTATCTCTTTTCAAAATCGCTTTTAAGCTTGTTTTATATCTTGACTATATAATTTCTCTATACATATTTTTTATTTAGTTAATTATATTATATATTTATACTTAATTTTTCTTCGAAAATCGTCAATATCTCTATTCGTCTATATTTGCTCAAATTTACAGACAACAAACTATAAGGGGTAAAAATAAAAACGGCTTAAAAACGATTCTCGTGCGTCGTATTTTGAGCACTTTTTATGCATTTTTATATGTCTATATGTAACAGTAATTTTTTCAGAAAAATCTAATTTTTTTACATCATTTTTTTAAATCAATATTCAACCTAAAGATTTTAAACAACTAATTTATCAACCTAGAAATAAAAATGGCTTTAAATCGATTTTAGGAGGTTATTATTTGAAATTGTAATACAGCTTGTATAATAATTATATAATTTATAAAATCATAGTATGAAATGCAATTATTATATTAATTAGAACATTTAAATATATAAGTAAAATTCGTTAAAATCAAATTTTATATTATAAATGATTAATTTTAGAGTTCAATATTAAAAATTCACTAAAAACGATTTTGAAGTTAATTATATGATAATTTAATTAAAATATTATATAAATTTTATAAAAAAATATTTATGCAACAAATGTTCGTTTTTTAATATTGTAATTTTTTTATATAGTAAATTTATTATTTACTTAAACATAATATTGCAAATAATTAATTTAAAATATTTTTAGAATTATATATATATTAAAAACAACTCTACATCCCTACTCTATCATCATTATTACAAATAAAAAAGATTAGTTATATTTCAAACTAATCTTTAAATTACTTATTTTTTTAACAATATTTTATTTATAGTTCTAGTATAGTAACCTACGATATTTCATATACATTTGGAATATAATATGTATATGAAATGATAAGAATAAAATTAAATATATTTTTATTCATTATTTAAAAAATTCATTACTAAATCTATTATTACTTCTTTTTCTTTAGGATTAGATTCAGCAATAAGTAATGTTAATGCAGCGAGTGTATTGTTCTCAATTGTCTGTTTTCCATTTTTGTATAGAATTCCATAAAAGTTTAAAAAGTATATAAATAAAGTAGCAGCAATTCTTTTATTTCCATCTGTAAAAACATGGTTTTTAACTATTAAATATAGAAAATTTGCCGCTTTTTCTTCTATACTTTTATAAATATCTTGTCCTGCAAAACTTTGATATATATTACCTATTATTGATTCTAATCCTCGATCTCTTTCTATTGCAAATAGAGAACTCTCTTCATTAAATCTTAATTTATTTATTATTTCTATGCAATTATTGTATTCAATTTTTCTTACATCAATATTTCCTTCTATTTTCTTTAATGTCCTGTGATGATAATCATCTAATAAGTCTAATGCTTTTGAATATTCGCCAATTACTTTTAATATTTCTTTTGCATCATTTCCTTCTAGTCTTTCATCAATTCGATTTGCTATATCAATTAATTTTATCGTTTTTTCTAAATACTCTAATCTTTTTCGATTAACAGCATAGCCTTTTAGCATATAATCTTTTAAAATTTTAGTTGCCCATTGTCTAAAAATTACACCATTCTTTGATTTAACTCTGTAGCCAACAGAAATTATTACATCTAAATTATAAATCTTTGATTTTCGTCCTCCAGAACTTTTATCGGAAATTCCGATAGAAGTTTTTTCTTCTAATTCTCCTTCTTTAAAAATATTATTAATATGTTCACTCAAAGTAGATTGTTTGACATCAAATAATATTCCCATTTGTGCTTGAGTTAACCACACAGTATCTTCTCTTAAGTTTACTTCTAACTTTACTCCTTGGTTTTCAAATAAAATAATTTCATTCTTTTTTTCTTTCATAAGAACACTTCCTTTAAATAAAATTTAGTTCTTATTACAATTATTTCTTCGTATTTTAATATATTTCTTCGTTTATAGAACTGTTGTTCGTATTATATAACATTTGTAATATCACGTCAATAAAATTTCATTAATTTTAAAATTTCTTTTTATTTTACATATACTTTCCGCTTCTCTATTATTTTTTATTAAATAGTTATACATCAAAATTAACCTATTATTTATAAAAAGCGTTATTAATTTAAAAAGATTAGCTATATTTCAAGCTAATCTTATTTATCTAATTTTGTATTTATTTTATTTATAATATAAGGGTCTATAGCAAACAATATAAATCCGTATACAATGAATGGAACAAATAATACCATTAATCTACTATTATCACTAATTAGATCAAGTTTATCCATTATATAAATACAAATTTTATATGTATAGTTAGCAATTACCATGCTAAAAATAATAACTATTAAATCAATAAATACTCTTTTCATAAAATCAGTCCTCAAAAATTTTAATAATAAATTCTTTTCATTATTATTTTATAAAATAAATGAGTTAAAGTAAATATTATTTGCTAATTACTTATATCCGCTTCTATATATTAATTTTGTTTAATTGCCATAAATAATATATTTTAGTTAGAAGCGGTATAGTCCATATTATCTCCGCCTATAATTTCTCCTGTTGTACAATCTACAAAATAACTATATTTACTTTCTGTATATCTTTTTACAATGTCATTCTCATAATTATCTTCATATGTAATAACTACTACCCAAGCATTTCTAACTTTATCTTTAACATCATAATAATTTCTTTCTTCGGTAGGGTATCCTGGTGTCTGCATAGACTTATAGTATTCTTCATAATTGTGTATTCTATCATAAGCGTCAGCATTCATTTTTACTATCATTTGTTTTACTTTAGTATCTATTACTTTATTTGTTGTAACCTTTTTATCTATTTCTAAAGCAATATTGATAGCATCTTCTTTAGATATTTTAACTTCATTATTATCAAATGGTTTATTTACGACTCTAATATAGCTAAAATCTTTATTTTTAGACTCAATTCCTATTCCGATATATTCATACGGATTATAAGTATCACCGTATTTTTTGCAAAAATCAAAATCAATTTTTCCACCATAAACTTCATCTCTATCATTATTATTTACTATTACATTTGTAAGCATATAATCATCTAAATTATAACCAAATAACTTAATATATTTTTTAGCCGCTTCTAAAGCTTCATCTTTTGAAATTTTTTTATTTATGTCTTGTATATCATTATGATTCCAAATATCGAAAAATTCTCCTGTTAAACCATCAATACTTATTTGATAATTATCATCTGTAATAAATCTATACATAATAGTATTAGAATCTATTTCTTTATAATGGTCAGTTTCTATAATATTAGTACTAAAACCAACTTCTTTTAACTTATTAATCGCAATTTTTTTTGCTTCTTCTTCAGAAATATTTTCTTTTTTAGCTTCTTCAGTAATTTCACTAGTTGGATTTTTAATTAATTTTGGATTACTCCATATTTTTTCTATTATTTTATTTCCTGCAAAAGTAACAGTGGAAAGAGCAATAATTAAACATGCAGCGATACTTGTATATTTTATAATAAATCTTTTTCTATCTTTCATATATAATTTCTCCTCATCTAATACTTTAGATATAGCTATTTTAGTTTTTAATTTATTTTTTATATTATCATTCATAATATTCACTTCCTTTTAATTCTTTTTTTATTTTATTTCTAATTCTATGAAGTCTAGTTTTAACTCTAGATTCTTTTACATTAAGTCTATTAGCTATATCCTTAATCTTTAAATTCTGTACATAATACATATCTAATATTTTTATATCAATATCATTTAAACTATTAATATTATTATAAATATTTGATAGTTCATTTCTTTCATTAAAATAAGTATCAATATTGCTAAATTCTTTTAAGTTTTCTAATTTATCTATATTGGTATTATCTAAATAAGAAGCGGAAATATGATTATTTCTTAATTTTTCTTTTACAATATTTTTAGTAATTCCTGCTATATAAGAACTTAAATTATCAATACTTATGTTTGAATTATACTTTTTCCATAATACAAAAAATGTATCTACTATTATTTCTTCAATATCTTCATTACTTAAATTTTTATTTACAAAATTTTGAATAATTTTTCTAACATATGGAGTATAATCATCAATAATATTATCTAAATCTAAACATCCGATTTAAAACGTATTCTTTTAATTCTTTTTTTGCTTTCAATTTTGACTCCTTTAAAACTCCTTTATAAGATATCTTACATCTTTATTATGATTAAAAAACTTTAAAAAGTTACAGAAAAATAAAAAAATTATAATAAAACATATAAAAAAGTAGAATATACATAAAATATATATTCTACTTATGATTTATATTTATTTAATTATTCTACTTTAATCATTATTTGCAAAGCTTAAAATGCCTTCTAATATTTCCTCATTACTTAAATAATTATTTTTATTAGATGTAATATTTAAAATAATAACATTATCATTATAATAAGGTTCTGCAAGTTGATAAGGATCCATTTCTTCAAAAGGATATTCTAAAATTTCTCCTGAAACATCATCTCTTATATAACATTTTCCTGACATATCTATTATATATAATTCATCTGAATTTACCATCTGATTTATTATTTTTACCTTGTTTGATAATTCATTATCTTTATTATTTTTTTCCTTTAAATAGCCATTCTCATCGATTTCAAAACTATTTATATTATTACTTTCAAGTAAATTTATGAAATCTTCTCTAGAATTATCATTAATCCATATTCCTGTATTTGTTGGAGCATTTTTAATTAATTCATTAATTTCATTTTCATTTGGAGTGTCTTTTTTTATTATTCCAGCAAGTACTGTATTAAATTGTATATCAGGTTTAATTCTTATAAAATTTTTTCCATCATATTCTGTTACCACTTCAAAAAGATCTGTATTTGCAGTAGAATTAATGTCTTTTTGAATATTTTCTATGATTTCTACATTATTTGAAATATCACTGTTTTCTTCATTTTCTTTCTTTTTGTTAGTTACATTTATTTTATTAAAAATTACTAGAGTAACAATTACCATACAAATTATAATTAATAATAAAATTATTTTTTTCTTCATTTAAACCTCTTTCTTATATTCCATTTAACATATCTATTGTAGCATTAATATATTTCTCAGGATATTTTTTACTTATAATTTGACTATGTTTTGTAACTTCAGGAAGTTCAATTAATGCAGATTTTGTATTTTTCATTTCAGTTCTTGCCCAATTTACTAAATATCCATTACCATATGTTTTGATGTGTTTAGTCATTCCAAACTCATTTCTATAATATTTTCCTATTTGATCATTTCCAATAGTTTCATTTAACCAACCATGTAAATCTACTAACACATTTTCTTTTCCCTGATGGTCTAATAAAAACTCTCTTAAAGCTTTAGCTTCATATGCTTGAAAAGCTTTTGTTCCAGTATAATTTCTATTTGTTGTATTTTTAGTAAATCCAGTAGAAAAGTTTCTATTCATATCAATTCCTTTATGGTTTGGAGCGCTACTATATAAAGTTGTTCTTCCAGGGCCATTATTGGTTGTACCATAAGTTTGACCGTCAGGATTTAAATTAGGGAATATATAAATAGTCCATTCTGAAAGTAGAGATCCAGTATCGTTTTCTTTTAAATAGTCTTTAAATTCGTTTGCTATATAAGTTAATTCTTTTCCATCATGGGCATATGAATCTTCGAATCCATGAATAGAAAATGTTGCAAAAAACACTTTATCTCCTTTTCCAAATTTATAATATTTCAAAGAAGTTCCTCTCTTATCACCTTTTTTTGAAAGCCCAGATGTTCCATAAGTACCTTCTTCATAGTATGTTCTAAATCCACTAAAGAATTTAAAAGCTTGAGAATTTGATTTATCTTTTACTTTTAAATTAACATTTGTTCCATTATTAGTTTTGCCATTTTCAACTGTAATCGCATAACCATTTGATTTAGATATTAAATTATAATATCCATTTCCCGCTTCTTTTATAATCCAAATTTGATTACTATCTCCTGAATAAGTTTTTTGAACTAAGTTATTATTCTCATCTACAGTTAAAGCTTTATTAGAATGTTTAGCTTTAATAGAATATTCTTCATTAGATAATGATTCAAGTATAAACTTTTGTCGCTTAACATTAGTTGATTCCCAAATTTGAATATTAGCCATCTCATCTTTAGAAGCAGAATCAACATCTAAAACTATATCAGACTTTAATTTAGTTTCTATTTCGTAAGTTCCATCTTTTATAATATCAATTTTCTCAAACTTAAATTTCTGAGCGTCAGTAGTATTACCAAAATAAACTTGAATATTTTGGCCATCTTCATCCTCTAAGCCACCTGATACATCTAAGTATAAGCCATTTCTAACAGATATTATATTAAAATAACCATCATCATTTTCTTTAAAATACCAATATTGACTAGTTGTATTATTAATAGAATATTGCCATACATTAGTACCTGATTTACAATCACCATTAGATACATCCATTGCTTTTGCTGAGTGAATAGCATTAATCATATAATAATCTGTTCCTTGGATATGAGTTATTCTAAATTTTTGTTGCTGAACTTTATCATTATCCCAAGTTTGAATATTTCCTTTGTTTTCATAACTTGCATGTGAGACATCTATAACTTTATTATTTTTTAGTGATATCTGATATATACCATCTTCAATATCAGTTACAATATTTTCTTTTGGTGTTAAATTTATTAATCTAAACTCTTGAGCTGTTGTAGCATTATCTCTAAACAATTGAAGTTTAGTACCATTTGTAGTTTCTCCACCTGTTAAATCAGCACAGTAATTAGAATTAATAGATATAAAATTATAATAAGAACCTTGTTTTCTTATAATCCATTTTTGAGAATCTAAATTATTATTCTCAGATACTTTTATACTAGTACCATCAGCAGTAAGTACTTTATTAGTGTTTGGAATTATAATATTATAAAAACCATTATCCACATATTTGATTTCAAATTTTTGCATGTCTGTTAATTCATCATCTTGTAATTCAATTTTATCAGAATTTAGCGTTAAGGACTTATCTTGATCTGCTCTTGATATAATTCTATAAGTACCATCTTCTATAGTTTGAGAAGCTTTAATGTTAGAACATTCTTCTAATCTAAATTTTTGAGAAGCGGTTGAATTACTTTTATAAACTTGAATGCTAGTACCAATATCAGACTTTCCGCCAGATACATCTAAACAATAATTTCTATCTAACTTAGATCTAAATTTATATGTACCATCAGAATTTTCTTCTATATACCATTTTTGTGCATCTGTACTATTTGAATTATATTGCCATACTTTGACTTGACTTTTTGCATCACCATCTTTTACATCTATTGCTCTTAATGAACTTAATAATTTAACTGAATAAGTTCCATCAGTTTCATTAAATTGTATTTGAAATTTTTGACTTGCTAAATTTTCATCTTCTCCAAGTTTTAAATATGTCTTGTTAGCTCTTTTTCTATCTGGAGATTCTATTAATCTATTATCCTTTAAAGTAGAATAAATCTTATATAATCCATTTTCTACATGTTGATCTATATTTACAAAAATAAATTCTTGAGCAGCTGTAGCATTATCTCTAAACAATTGAAGTTTAGTACCTGCAGATGTTTCACCATTAGTTAAATCTGCACATTTATTGTTTGTTTTAGAAATAATTACATATGCAGAGCCTTGTTTTTTTATAATCCATTTTTGAGAATCTAAGTTTTGATTTTCCGCTATTGTAACAGAACTCTCTTTTGCTGTAATAACATTATTTGTATTTGGTATACATATATTATAATAACCATCATTTAAATATTTAATTTCAAATTTTTGAGAAGTTTGTGTTCCATTTTTTTGTAGATTTATCATTTTATTATTTAAGTTTAAAACCATATTATTATTAGCATTAGATAATATTTTATAAGTACCATCTTTTATAGTTTGAGAACCTTTTATATTAGAACATTCTTCTAGTTTAAATTTTTGAGAGTTAGTTGAATTACTTTTATAAATTTGAATACTAGTACCAATATCAGACTCTCCACCAGATACATCTAAACAATAATTTTTATTTATTTTTGATCTAAAAGTATATGTACCATCAGAGTTTTTTTCTATATACCATTTTTGTGCATCTGTATTATTTGAATTATATTGCCATACTTTGACTTGATTTTTTGCATCACCATCTTTTACATCCATTGCTCTTAATGAGCTTAATAACTTAATTGTATATGTATTATCTGATTCATTATAAGTAATTTGGAATTTTTGACTTGCTAAATCTTCGTCTTTTCCAAGTTTTAAATAAGTCTTATTATTTCTACTTGGAGATTCTATTAATCTATTATCTTCTATTGAAGAAAATATTTTGTATAATCCGTCTTCTATAACTCTAGTCTGGCTTTTGATTTCTTTAGATTTTGTATCATTATTATTATCTACTTTTCCTTCGATATTAGTTCCTTCGGATTTTTCATTTAAAGTTTCTGATTTTTCTGTTTGTTCATCTTGACTTTCAGCAAAAACAAAATTATATGAAAAAACTGAAATAAGTAATATTAAAATTAAGAAAATAGATAAAAATCTTTTCCTATTCATTTTTTACCTCCCAAAATACTTTTATAATAAACAAATAAAAGTTTGTAAATATTTTAAATAATTTTCAACTGTAATTATATTCCAGATGAAATATAATTACAATACAATAAATAAGAATAAAATAATAACTTTTATTATATTATTCTTATCTTAAATTTTAACTTTTAAAATATTACCGATTTATTAATTATTTAATTATTATATATAAAAATTTTACATCTTTAATATATAGTGTCTAAATTTAACTTAAGGTTACAAAATATATTAAAAAATTTAAAATAATTTAAAAAAAATAAAACATATTATAACAATAATACATAAAAAAAAGCAGGCGCACTTTCTAATGTTGTATTAAAAAGCACACCTGCTTGCCTGTCATCATTTTGAATTCTTTCTACTCCAAATAATACCGATAATAACAATTAAAAACAAGAAAATGCCTAATGCTGTTATATCATCACTTTGTGGAATGCTTACTATAAGCTTTCCTATTAGATAAATAACATAGCAAATAGCTCCAATCCCGATAATTGCTCCTAATGCGATAAGAATTTGGATTTTGAAACGCCAAATCATGTAAATCGAAAAGATTAAAAATCCGATTAATACTATAGATGCGAAAATGATAACTGCGATGTCTAAAATTCCCATGTCTTCCCCTCCAAAAAAATCCTAATGATACTTTCTGCAAATTCAGTAGCACATGCTGAAGATTCAGGAAATCATAAAGTTACTTAAAAAAGATTATATCACCATATATATAAAAAAACAATGAGCCCCTTGGAATATAAGTTTTACCTTATATTTCAAGGGGCTTTTTTGCCACTTAACTACTAAAAATACTTGCGCAAGTAGCAACCGCAAGCACGACAAGGATAATCGTAAGGATAATCTTGCCTATGACAAAGAAAAGCCACAAGCAAATGAAAAATACGAAAACCCCTGCAATGAAACCGAGACATCCACTTAGCACTTTACCGCCAAACTTCAGCAGAAGGTAAAGCACAAAAATCGAGCACAAAAGTTCCATATAGTATCTCCTTCCTAATGATATTTTCTGATTAAAACGATACTTCTTAGCTGCAGATTTAGGAATAATGACTAAAAAGTAAAATTAATTATACTACAGGGATATTTAAAAAACAATAAAAATAGTATCAAAAATGATACTTCAACATAAAAAAGCTCGGTCCCCACCTAGGTAGGGGCGCGAGCTTATAGCCTTATTTTCTGGTGAAGAGCCAGACAATGAAGACTATAATTGCCAGTGGAATTAGGCAAATTATCTGCTTTGTATAGGTAAACAACATTGCAACAGCAACAAGAGCAAGAAAAACTAGTGTGGCAACACCAAGAGCTCTCATAATGCCATGTCGAAAACGAAATACCAGATAGATAATTGTAACCAAAGTTCCAAGGCTTAGGACAATACCAACAACCGTTGCTAAAATCGTAATTGCATCCATTTTTATTTCCTCTCTCTCCTAATGATATTTTCTGCCTAAAGGCGCATATTTCTTGCTGCAGATTTAGGACTATTCAACATATAACTACCTATATTATACCATTTTCTAAGTAAAAACACAATTTTGAAAGTGTAGCATATAAGATTATATATAAAGAATATATAAATAACTTTAAAATTTTTTAAATTAATTATATAATATTATATAGATTTTTAAGGAGATGAAAAAAATGATAGATAGAAGCTTAAATCCTTTATTTTTAAATGACTTTTTAGATTATTCATCAACTATCTCAAATAAGTCAATTAATACGATTAAAGAATATAATTATGATATATCTCATTTTTTGAAATATATTAAATATAAATTTAATATGACTAAAGTATCAGAAGAAAACATAAAAGAAATTACTATAACAGATTTAACACTTAATGATATTGAAAAAATAAGACTTGAAGATATACATTCTTTTCTTGGATATCTTAAAACAACTTATAATAGTAAACCAGCAACTCTTGCTAGAAAAACTGCTAGTATCAGAGCTTTTTTTCATTATCTATGTAATAAAACAAAAAAAATTAAAACTAATCCTGCTCAAGATTTAGAAAGTCCTAAATTAGATAGAAGACTTCCTAAGTATTTAACATTAGACCAAAGCAGAGAGCTTTTAAAGGTCGCCTCTACTCCACCTTCTAAATCTCATGGGAATCACAATAATTCTACTAGAAATTATGCTATAATAACATTATTTTTAAATTGTGGTATGCGTTTATCTGAACTAGTACGGAATAAACTTAAAAGATATAGATTTTGAAAATAATAAACTAAACGTTATAGGAAAAGGTAATAAAGAACGTACTATTTATTTAAATAAAGCTTGTATAAACGCTATTAACTCTTATCTTGCTGAAAGACCAAAAGATGGAGTAAAATATAATTCAAGAGATGCATTGTTTTTAAGCGAACAAAAGAAAAGAATTAGTAATAGAACTGTTCAATATATTGTAAAAGAAGAATTAAGATTAGCAGGGATTGATCCTAATAAATATTCTGTACATAAATTAAGACATACTGCAGCTACTTTAATGTACAAATATGGTAATGTAGATATAAGAGCTCTTCAAGAATTACTAGGACATGAGAGTATCTCTACTACAGAAATATATACTCACGTAGATAGTGAGCAAGTTAGAAATGCTGTAGAAAGCAATCCATTAGCTGATTTATAAATTAGGAGGTATTATATGAATATTGGTTTTTATGCTGGAAGTTTTGATCCATTTACAAATGGACATATGCATGTTACTGAAGTTTCATCTAAATTATTTGATGAAGTTATTATAGGAATAGGTATTAACAATTCTAAAAAAAGAAGATATGATGTAAATTTTATGAAAAGTGCAATAGAAGCGGCTTTAAAAGCAAAAGGCTTAAATAATGTAAAAGTTATCTCTTATGATAAATTATCAGTAGATGCTGCAAAAGAAAATGGAGCAAGTTATTTTATAAGAGGTGTACGTAATGGTATGGATTATGATTTCGAAGAAAACTTAGCTTCTTTGAATGAAGAGTTATCTGATTTAGATACAATATACATAAGAGCTGGAAAACTTCGGTTTTATCAGTTCTACTATGGTTCAAGAACTTGTTACTTATAACAGAGATATTTCAAAATATGTTCCAAAGGAAATATCTGATGTAATAAAAAATTGTAATAAATAAAACATTATAAATTTTGCTTAACATAATTTGTATTCTTATATTTTTCGTGCTATAATATGAGAGTACAAATTTTTTTTGCTACAAAAGGAGGTTCCCACTATGGTGGAAAAAAGCAAAGAAAGTCTCTTTTTTCAAGACTATAAAAAATTAGTCTTGGAGCTTTTTACTGGCCGGATGGTAAAGATTGCTTATTACTATCCGAAATCCAAAAAATATGGAACTGGAGGTTTGTACTACAACGTAAATGATTTAAGACTCGAAATTAACCACTTACCGCGGAGAGGTTATCATATCTCTCCTATTGACGAAAAAGATTTTGCAAAATCCGTATGCGTCTTTTCGGGGACGCCACTTTCCTATGAAGAAGCGGTCTTTTGGTCACAAAGTAAACCACTCATTCTTTTTAACATTTATTATGGTGTTGCTTTTGACTGCCACATCAACTGGGAGAGCATGGGCACCTATAGTAGGTTTGTTGCAAGATTTTCAGACGGGAGCAAAAAATACTTTGCATCAGAAGACTATGAACACGAGTACGTTTTTTTGGACTATAATGAAAAACAGTAACCTTTTTTGGGGCGCGGGGCTACCTGCCCCCTCTTTTAATTTTAAAAAATAAAAGCATTCACTCAAGAATGCTTTTTAAGAGAATTTATAATAGAATAATATAATTTCATTCGTAATAAATTTTAATTGCTTCACCGGGAAATATAGTCGAATCTGATATACTATTTAATTTCTTTATATCATATATTATTTCTCTAATATTTTTATCTTTATAATAATTATTATTTTCTTTTTCCTTTAATGCTATACTCCATAAAGTATCTCCTTTATCAGTATATATAGTTTTAGATTTAATTTTATCATAAGAATAAATACTTTTAGTAGCTAAAAAAGTAATTAATATAGTAATTCCTATAATTAAAACTAAAGCTCTTATAAATTTTTTTAAATTAATTTTTATAACTTTTTTCTTCTTCATCCTTTGTCCTCCTTATAGAACGCGTGTTCGTTTTACAGATTCATTATAATAGAACAGATGTTCTTTGTCAATATGCTTTTAAAAATTTATTGACATTTATTAAATAAAATGTAAAAATAATTGTATATTAAGAGGAAGGAGAAATGAAAATGGAACTTTTTGAATTTATAATGGATATTATTGCTGCTTATTTAATATTTGTACTAATTTTAGCAATATTACAAATTGTTGCTTGGTGGAGAATTTTTTCTAAAGCTGGCGAAGCAGGTTGGAAATCTATAATTCCAATTTATAATGTAATTGTACTATTCAAAATATGTGGATTATCACCATTATGTATATTCATATATTTTGCGCCAATTATTCCAATTATAGGTGCACTTATTGTATTTATCTTTAATATTTATCAATTACACTTGCTTTCAAAATCATTTGGTAAATCAGATGCATTTACAGTTGGATTATTCTTCTTAGGTCCAATTTTCCAATTAATTTTAGGATTTGGTAGTGCTGAATATCAAGGACCTGCTGGAAAAATGACATCTTCAAATTAATTTAATATTGTAATTTAAAATAATTACTTAAAGCAAAAATAGTTACATATATATAATGTAACTATTTTTTTATTATATTCATAATAATATTGGTTCTATTTGTTTATGTTCTAATGCCAATTCTAATGTTTTTACTACATAACTTGAATCAAATACTATAGATCTTGGCTTAGTAATTGGATTATCTTGTTTAAATGGTACAAAATAATAATTCTTCATATTTAAAACTTTTCCTATATTCATAGCATTTCCACTTAAACCATTATTAGTAGATATCGCAATTACTACTGGATTTTCATTTCTTAAATGTGATTTTACAGCCATTAATGCTGGAGTATCTATTATATCATTTGAAATTTTTGATATTGTATTTCCGAGAAGCTGGACAAACTATCATAATATCTGTTAAATGTTTCGGACCAATAGGTTCAGCATCTTGTATAGTATGAATTATATTATTTCCAGTTATATTCTCTATATCTTTTATAAAATCTTGTGCTTTTCCAAATTTAGTATCTTCATTATAAGAATTATAAGACATTATTGGAATAACATTTGCTTTTTTATTCACTACTTGTTTCAAAGCCTCAATGCTTTTTTTAAAAGTACAATAAGATCCTGTAAATACATAACCTATATTTTTACCTTCTAGAGTCAATTTAAAACCTCCTTTTTAATTATTAATATATTATATGAGATTATGTTAATTATGTTTTATTAAATTTTAAAGATTCTTTACTTACTCATCTTCCCTATTTCCTGTGATTACTGGAAAAAATGTTAATTTTATGATATAATAATAGTATGGGTTTTTATATTTAGCACGAGTATGCCATACACAATAAAAGGAGGCTAGAAGAATAAATGGCATATAAAGACAACATTACTAATAAGACCGACCGTGATGAAAGGGAAATCAGAATGAACATGTCCCCAATGATGGCTAACCAGATCCACGAAGAGTACGTGAAGGCTTCGGCTTCTTCTTGCAGGAATGCAGTAGAGGTTGAAGAAGTGATGGAAAAGTCACTTGAAAAGCTCGACGACGAAGGCACAATTGTCCAAACCGAAAAGGATCAAGTAATTCTTGATTACTTCATGGATAAGTTGCACAAGAGCATCCTCGCTCGCAAGCAGACGTTCCAAGCAACAAACCTTTGCACCGAGCTTTTGCATGCATTCATCTATTTAGTCGCATGGCTAAACAAGAAGTATGAAGCAAACATCGATGCAAATATCACTGCAAGACGGAAGTCTCTTGAAAGCGAACTTGCTAAAATGTTGAGCCTTGCTGATGATCTGTCACCTTCTCAGATCTCTGACAGATTTGGGATACGGTTTATCCTTGACGAAGGTATCGGCAAATGTTGTTTCTTGTTGCAAAAGCTACTGAACATCATTTGCAACCTCGACAGGAAGGACCGTAAAAACTTCTTGGAGTTTATTGAACAGTATGATGAAGCAACGATCTACCGGATCAAAAAGCTTTTTGAAATACCGTTCATACTCGCTCCGCTGATCCGCAAAGATGATCCTAGTGAGTTTAATCCTACTGAGTTCTACGACGAAGCAGGAAATCCCACAATCGATCTTCCGAGCGAAAAAGACAGAAAATTGGTCAGTCACTTGGATGGTAACATCAAGTTCTACTTCGATCCGAAGAAGAACGGTTATCAATCAATCCACATCATTTTGATGATTGACCCGACCTCCCAAGTCCTTCCTGGGTTTCAGATCGAAATTCAGATAAGAACTTGGAAAATGCATATGCACGCAGAGAACAACATTAGAGCTTCACATGACGTGCATAAAGACAAGGTTAACCTGTACACGCAGTTGTTTACTTTGTCTGAAGAGGAGCTCCAAGGAACTACGACAATGTTCTTCAATTCCTACAAGGATAACCAGAACGATGTCGACGGGATTCACTTCCCGAAGGAGTTCTATAACAGGCGGATGAACATCATATCAATCTAGGCATTACTCGTGCTACCCTGATCCTGCTGTAGCAGGAACAACACCTCCCTCTCTAGTCAAAAGCTATTGAGGGAGGTTCTTTATTTATCTTTATTTTCATAATTAGATATAATATCTTTTAGTAATAGTATTATTAAAATTATATTATAACTATGTCTTTTTCTTTAAGTATACATAAAAAAATAATCGCCAGCACGTCAACCTTTTATGTTACTTTCTTTCATTGATAATAAGTTATAAAAAAAGATAGGCTTTAAATAACCTATCTAAAAAATATATAAAATTACTTATTAATTCTTTCTGTTTCTATTAATTACAACTACACATCCAAGTATTATAATTATAATTGGTATAGCTGAAATAATAGTTCTTATTATATAATCTTGATTTTCTGTTGTAACAATATTAACTGGTACAATTGATGTATTTAGTTTTCCTATAGAATAATACTCTCCCTTATCTGCTAAATAAGCAATAGAGTTTGTTATTACTTCTTCATTATAGAAAAACAATGGATAATCTCCTTGTTCAGCAGCAAAATCTGAAAAAGATGTTTGAGTAGAAAATGCAACAGCATTTGATGTAACACCATCAGATACAATTTTGTTAATTGTAGCTCCTATTGTAAATATACCTTTATCATCAATCTCATTAGTATCTATATTTATAGCTTGAGAATTATCTGATGAGTATAGAAAAGCTTCGTATGAAACTTTAAGTTCAGCTAAATCACTATTTTCTTTAAATTTTATTGTTCCAGGTGCATATAAAACTATTGAATTTCCTCTATTTATTGAACTTGTAATTTTATTAGTTGAAGAAAAGTTAGAAAGTATAAATGATTGAGTATCAGATAAAGTATATTCTGATGATTCTAATATACAATCTCTTTCAAAATTCATACCATATAAATCAAGAATTGATTGATAATTTGGCATATCTTTTTCTTTACTTTCTGAAACATTATTTAATAATAAAATATTACCACCTTTATTTATATATGCAATTATTTTATCTGTAACACTTTTACTTAAATCTGAATTAAGTGATGGTATAACTAAAGTTGCACAATCTTCAGGAATCTCAAATTTTTTTCCTTCAGCAGTTTTTAAATTTTCTGTTGTATATAATCCAAGTCCTGATAAATAGCTTTTAAAATATTCTAGTGAAGAATCTACTTCATTTCCATATAAAAAACAAATATTTGGAATATCATCTGTAGAAACTTTTAAAATAGAATTTGTAATCTTTTGTTCAGAAGTATCAACAATATTTAAATTTGAATCATAAGTTTCTAAATCTGAAACTTGTATATATTCAGTTTTTTCATGATTTTCTGATTTACCTACTATAACAATTAAAGGAGTTTCTTCTTCAAAAGCATATTTATCAACGATCTCTTTATTATTATCTCTTGTTACAACTTGATAATTAATTTTGCTATTTGCTTTATTATATTGTTTTAAAAGATCAACCATTGAAGAGTCTTCATAGTAACCCCATACGTAAATATCTATGTCTTTATCAATATTTTTAACAGCATTTATTGAAGTATCTGTTAAAGTATATAATTTTTCACTTGTTACATCTACTTGAGCTAAGTTTAAAGATCTTACCCATAAATTTATTCCAGTGAAAATTGCAATCAAAATCAAAACAATTAAAACGGTTCTCGTATCATCTGTCATAAACTTTCTTTTAAAAGTATATGCAAATCCAGAATTATTAGATTTATTTTTTATTTTTTCTTTAATATCTTTTTTCTTTTCTTTATTTTTCATACTGATTATTCCCCCCTTTTCTATTTAACACTTTTTCTTCTTTGTAATATTATCATTGTTAAAAGAAGAAATAATCCTATAAAAGATATGTAACCAATTACTTCTTTAAGAGCTATAATTCCTAATGGGAATTTTTGATACATACCCATTAAAGAAAAAATAGACATTACACTATCAGTAGTATAATTGAAAAAACTAGTTATAATGAAAAATCCTATTGTAATTATTGCTGCAACTAGCTGATTTGGTGCTATACTTGATGCAAACATACCAAAAGAAATATATGAAAGAGACATAAGCAAAAATCCTAAAAGAGCAACTAATGCAACTTTCAATGATGGGTCTGCAAACTTAGTTAATATAAAGAAATATATCATCATTAAAGCAATAGTTATTAAAATAACTGCAGCTGCTGCAAAAAACTTTCCAAAAACAATTCCAACAATACTTCTAGGTGAAGTAAATAATAATTGATCTGTTCCTTGTGTTTTTTCTTCTGCAAACATTCTCATTGTTAATACTGGAGTAATAAAAGTTAGAATAACAATACTATTTGCAATTACATATTCAAATTTAGCATACACAGCTGAGTCACCAGCATTAAAAATCATAGTATAAAAAACAATACTAAATAAAGCCATAAAAACAGCAATATATATATATCCAAGTGGAGTTAAAAAATATGTTTTTAACTCTTTTTTTAAAACTGCTAACATTATTTTCTTCCTCCTTTATCATTATTAATTTTATTAGGATTTCCAAATCTCTCTCTTAAAGTTAATTTAACTTTAACAGCTTTTTGCTTAGCTTGCATTTCCTCTCTTATTTTATTTTCTCTTGTATTTGTATCTATAATATCAATAAATGCATCTTCAAGTGTAGCTTCTTCAAGTTTCATTTCAAGAACAAGAATATTTTCTTTAGAAAAAGTTTTTGATAATTCTTTTCTAATATCTGAATCTGAATCTTTACAATGAAGTTTATATGTTTTAGAAGAAGAATCGATAGAAACAATATCAAAACTTGAAACAAATTTTAATCTTTTAATTACTGTTTCAAAATTAGAAGATTCATTATCAACTGTAACATATACAATCTTTGAATTCTTACTTTCAGAGTTAATTAAATTTTGAGTAGAATCTATTTTAACAATTCTACCATTATTTATAACTATAATCTTATCACACATATTACTTACTTCTGAAAGAATGTGAGAACTTAAAATAACTGTATATTTACCTTTAAATGACTTAATTAAGTTTCTAATTTCTATAACTTGTTTAGGATCTAGTCCAACAGTTGGTTCATCTAAAATCAATATTTCAGGATTTCCAACTAAAGCTCCGGCAAGACTAACTCTTTGTCTATACCCTCTTGATATGTTAGAAATTAATTTATTTTGAACAGCTTTAATACCAGTTTCATCAATAACTTTATTAATTTT
>CALWZY010000030.1 GCA_944386155.1 uncultured Clostridia bacterium
TATATATTTTTATATACTTTATGAAAAAATTTGGATTAAAAATATAAAAAATAGTAAAAAATATAAGAGAAATAGTTCTTTTAATTGATGAAGAATATATAAAAAAAGATAAAATTTATAATTTATTACTTGAAATATATTAATCTTTGATATAAAATGTGCTTGATTGAAATATAGTATGTTTCAATTATTTAAGTCGTTTAAAATATTTTTAAATATAAAGGAGGATGTTTTTATGTCAATAAAAATAGGTATTAATGGTTTTGGAAGAATAGGAAATCTAGCATTCCAAGCAGCATTAGAAAAGAAAGAGGTTGAAGTTGTTGCAATAAATGATCCATTTATAACAGCAGACTATATGGCTTATATGGTAAAATATGATACAGTTCATGGACGTTTTGAAGGAACAGTAGAAGGAAAAGATAATGAACTAGTTGTAAATGGAAAGAGTATAAAAGTATTCAACGAAATGGAACCAAAAAATATTCCTTGGGGAGAACTTGGTGTTGAATATGTACTTGAATGTTCTGGTGTATTTACTACAACAGAAAAAGCAAATGGTCATTTGGAAGGTGGAGCAAAGAAAGTTATTATAAGTGCACCATCTAAAGATGCTCCAATGTTTGTTATGGGAGTTAATAATGAAACATATGATCCAAGTATGAACATTGTTTCAAATGCTTCTTGTACAACAAACTGTTTAGCACCACTTGCTAAAATAATTAATGATAAATTTGGAATTAAAGAAGGATTAATGACAACAGTTCACTCAACAACAGCTACTCAAAAAACTGTTGACGGTGCTTCTAAGAAAGATTGGAGAGGTGGTAGAGCAGCATCTGCTAATATCATTCCATCTTCAACTGGAGCTGCAAAAGCTGTAGGAAAAGTTATTCCATCATTAAATGGAAAATTAACAGGTATGTCATTTAGAGTACCTACTGTAGATGTTTCAGTAGTTGACTTAACATGTAACTTAGAAAAACCTGCAACATATGAAGAAATTTGTGCAGAAGTTAAAAGAGCTTCTGAAAACGAAATGAAAGGTATTGTTGAATATGTTGATGAACCAGTAGTTTCATCAGACTTCATACATGATGCTCATACATCAATCTTTGATAGTGAAGCAGGAATTCAATTAACAGATACATTTGTTAAGTTAGTTGCTTGGTATGACAATGAATGGGGTTATTCAAATAAATTAGTAGATTTATTAATTTATATATCTAGCGTAGATCACAAATAAATTTAAACTAAATAAATAAAAGACGCCCTTAGAAAATAGAATAATATTAAAAGGAACGACCAAAGGGCGCCGTTCCTTTTTTATATAATTATTATTTTTTATTAGTTTATATGATTTTTAAATTGTATTATTATATATATTTATTATTATGGAGGTTTTTATGAATAAAAAAACAGTAAGAGATATTGATGTAACAAATAAAAAAGTTTTAGTAAGATGTGATTTTAATGTACCACAAGATGAAAACTTAAATATAACTGATAATAGAAGAATAGTATCTTCATTAGATACAATTAAATATTTATTAGATAAAAATGCAAAAGTAATTCTTTGCTCTCACTTAGGAAGACCAAAAGGAGAAGTAAAAAAAGAATTCTCTTTAGCTCCTGTTGCAAAAGAATTATCTAGATTATTAGGAAAAGAAGTAAAACTTGCAGATGATGTTGTAGGAGAATCTGCTAAAAAATTAACTTCAGAAATGAATCCTGGAGATATAGTATTACTTGAAAATGTAAGATTCGAACCAGGTGAAGAGAAAAATGATGAAGAATTATCTAAGAAATTTGCTTCACTTGCAGAAGTATATGTAAATGATGCTTTTGGTTCAGCTCATAGAGCTCATAGCTCAACAGCTGGAGTTGCTGCATTTCTACCTGCAGTATCAGGATTTTTAATGGAAAAAGAAATTAATTTTTTAGGAACAGCATTAGAAAATCCAGAAAGACCATTTGTTGCAATATTAGGTGGTAAAAAAGTTTCTGATAAAATAAATGTAATTGATAATTTATTAGAAAAAGTAGATACATTAATCATTGGTGGAGGAATGGCTTTTACATTCTTTAAAGCACAAGGATATAATGTTGGAAAATCAGTATGTGAATTAGACAAACTTGATTTAGCAAAAAGCTTACTTGAAAAAGCAAAAGCTAAAGGCGTAAAAATGATGTTACCAGTAGATACAAAGATTGGTAAAGAGTTTAGCAATGATACTGAAACTATGACAGTAAAATCAACAGAAATTCCAGATGATTGGGAAGGTTTTGATATAGGAGAAGAAACTATAAAAGCATATTCAGAAGAATTACAGAAGGCTAAAACAATAGTATGGAATGGACCAGTTGGAGTATTTGAACTTCCAGTATTTGCTGTAGGAACAAATGCTATTGCAAAAGTTTTAGGAGATTTAGAAGATGCTACTACAATTATAGGTGGTGGAGATTCAGCAGCAGCTATTGAAAAAGCAGGACTTTCTGATAAAATGACTCATATTTCAACAGGTGGAGGAGCTTCACTTGAATTTTTAGAAGGTAAAAAGTTACCAGGAGTAGAATGCTTATTAGATAAATAAAGGATGATTTAATTAATGAAAAAATTAGATATATTTTTAATTGTACTTACAAGCATACTTATATTTTCTCTAATAGTAGTATCAATCTTTTTATCTAAGGAAGTTCAAAAAAACAAAAACTTAACTACTACTAATAATTCATTTTATGGACAAAGAGGTAATATTTCAAATAGTGAGAAAATAATGTTTCTAACTAAAAATAAAGATTTATTAGCAGGAATGATGGGATTAGAATATACTTTAGATGAAAAAGAATTTACAGAAAATGATATGATTACATTTGCAAATTATGTAGCATATGAAAGATATAATAATATATTAGAAAAACAAACTTCTTCAGATGGAAGAGATATATATTTAATAGATAAAGAGATAATTGATAATATAATAGATGAGTTTTTTGGAGTTTCTAAAATAATTCATGAAGAAATTGATCATGATTTATATTCTAGATCAAGAGGATATTATTTATTTGATAAAGAATATGAGAAATCAATGTGGTTTTATCCTGTGAGTGAAGAGGTAGTAGAAGTTACTATTGATGAAGAAAACATAGAAAATGTAGAAAACGCTGTAAAAGAAAAAAATATTTTAATTACAGCAGATAGTATCTATATAGATGAAACAAAAGAAGAAGGAGAATACAAAAATATTAAATATGATGGTATGTATGATAAAAATATAGTTGAATATACTATAAAATTTAGGTATGATAATAATAGTAAATTATTATCATATCAATACATAGAAAACAATTAATTAAAAGGAGAATATTTATGAGAAGAAAAGTTATTGCTGGTAATTGGAAAATGAACAAACTTCCAAATGAAGCTATAGAGTTTATGGATTCTTTAGCAAAGCTTGTAAAAGATACAAACAATGAAGTTATTATATGTGCTCCATATACTGATTTATTTTATGTATTATTACAAGCACAAGGAACAAATATAAAAGTAGGAGCACAAAATATGCATTTTGAAGATAATGGTGCATATACAGGAGAAGTTTCAGGAGAAATGTTAAAAGCAATAGGAGTTGAATATGTTATAATAGGTCACTCTGAAAGAAGACAATATTTTAATGAAACAGATGAAACAGTAAATAAAAAAATAAAAGCAGCATTTAAACATGAATTAAAACCTATAGTTTGTGTAGGAGAAACTTTAGAGCAAAGAGAAGAAGGTTTAGCTAATGATATTATAAGAAATCAAACTAAACTTGCATTAGAAGGTCTAAGCAAAGAAGAAGTTAAAGGTACGATTATTGCTTATGAACCAATATGGGCAATTGGAACAGGAAAAACAGCAACATCAGAAGATGCAAATAATAGTATAAAAGAAATAAGAAATGAGATAGAATCTATTTATGGAAAAGATGTTGCAGATGAAGTTATTATTCAATATGGCGGAAGTGTAAAATCAAAAAATGCAAAAGAATTATTTGAAACTTCAGATATTGATGGTGGACTAGTCGGAGGAGCAAGCTTAGATCCAGAAGAATTTTCAAAAATCGTAAATTATGATAAATAAACGTAAAGAGAAAAGAAGGGGTAAAGAAATGGATAAAAAAACAACAATGCTTATGATATTAGATGGATTTGGAGTAAATGAAAATTCAGAAGGAAATGCTGTAAAATTAGCAAAAATCCCTAATATAAATGAAATAATGAAACAATATCCTAACACTATAATTCATACAAGTGGACTAGATGTTGGACTTCCAGAAGGACAAATGGGAAATTCAGAAGTAGGACATACAAATATAGGAGCTGGAAGAATTGTATATCAAGAGTTAACAAGAATTACTAAATCTATTGAAGATGGAGATTTTTTTAGTAACCAAGAATTAGTATCTGCAATAGAAAATTGTAAGAAAAATAATAGTAAATTACATGTATTAGGATTATTATCAGATGGTGGAGTTCATAGCCATATGAGACATCTTTTTGCAATATTAGAACTTGCAAAAAGAAAAGATTTTGAAGATGTATATGTACATTGTTTCTTAGATGGTAGAGATACACCACCTGCATCTGCAGATGGATATATAGCAGAACTTGAAGAAAAAATGAAAGAAAAAGGTGTTGGAAAAATTGCTACTATATCTGGTAGATTTTATGCTATGGATAGAGATAAAAGATGGGAAAGAGTTAAGGAAGCTTATGATGCTTTAGTAAATGGTGAAGGTCATAGATTTGCTTCTGCAACAGCTGCAATAGAAAATTCTTATCAAAAAGAAATTTTTGATGAATTTGTTAAACCAAGTGTAATATGTAAAAATGATGAACCAGTCGCAACTATAGGAGAAAATGATTCAGTTATATTCTTTAATTTCAGACCAGATAGAGCAAGAGAAATTACAAGAACAATAGTAGATCCTGATTTTGATGGATTTGAAAGAAAATATTTTAAAACATATTTTGTTACTTTTACAAATTATGATGAAACATTACTACCATATGTTCATATAGCATTTAAGAAAGAGGAAATAAAAAATACTCTTGGTGAATATATAAGTAAATTGGGATTAACACAATTAAGAATTGCTGAAACTGAGAAATATGCTCATGTTACATTTTTCTTTAATGGTGGAGAAGAAAAACAATATGAAGGTGAGGATAGAATATTAATACCTTCTCCAAAAGTAGAAACATATGATATGAAACCAGAAATGAGCGCAGGAGAAGTAACTGATAAAGTAGTTGATGCAATCAATTCTAAAAAATATGATGTAATTATTTTAAATTATGCAAATCCAGATATGGTTGGACATACAGGAAGCTTAGAAGCTACAATAAAAGCATTAGAATTTTTAGATGGTTGTGTAAAAAGAGTTGTAGATGCGATTGAAAACAATGATGGTACTTTATTAATTACTGCAGATCATGGAAATGCAGAACAAATGATAGATTATAAGACAGGTGAGCTTCATACAGCACATACAACAAATCCAGTACCTTTAGTATTAATAGGCAGAGAAGATGTAAAATTAAAAGAAGGTAGACTTGCAGATTTAGCACCAACAATGCTTGATTTAATGAATTTAGCAAAACCAGCTGAAATGACAGGAGAAAGCTTAATAGAAAAATAATCTTAGGAGGCTTAAGATAAATGATAGGTTCACTTGAAGAAAGAAAAGTTTTTGAAGAAATACAAAAGAAATTATTTTATATGATTCCTGAAAAGTGGGAAAGCATACATTTATATGCTTCTATTATTGAAGAGCCTTTTAAAAAGCCTATTGGAGAAATGTATTTTTATTATTTTCCAAAAGGTATCTTAAAAAAAGATCCAATTAATGTTTATGAGATTCCATCACTTTTTAATATAGATGAGCAAAGTTATAATGAACTTATAGATAAATTATATGGTGATATTAAAAAGCTAAGAAAAATAGCTGAAGAAAAACATCCAAATCTTTGGAGTAATATTACAATTACCATAGCAAATTGTAAGTTTAAAATAGAATATGATTATGAAAATTTATCTAAAAACGATATGTTTACTGATTATGAAAGACATGTTATTTGGAGATATAATAATTTAAATATAGATTTAGAATTGGAATCAAAACAAGATAGATATATTATAAATAAATATTTAAATTATATAAGAGTAACAGATCTTCCAGAAAAAGAAGAATTTGTCGAAGGTATATATTTAAATCCAGTAAATAATATAATTGATTATGAAAAAACAATGACTATTGAAGCTGCACTTGCAATGAAAAAAGAAAGTGAAGAAAAGAAAAATAAGAAAGACTATAAAGATAAAAAAGGTTTTATAGGTAAGTTTAAAAATAAAAATACATTAGCTTTAAAAGAAAAAGAAGATGAATATGGAAATAATCAAATTTTATTTAGAAATAAAAAAGATGATGAGAATAAATAAAAGATAAGAATTATGAAAAATAAGATATAAGATAAAAAGTAGTTTTACTACTTTTTATTTTTTTGTAAATTAAATTATATAAAAAATAAAATTAAAATAGTATAAGTGATTAAAATTAAAATAATTAAAATAATATAAATAATTAAAACAATATAAATAAAAAATTAACTTTAGCTAAAATTCATTTTTACTTTTTAAAAATTAAATGACTTGAAAACAATTAAGTTACATGATAAAATCGAAAAGGAAATAATTAAGAGAGTATAGAGTATTAAAGATGAAGATAAAGTTATTAAATTTTTTTGTAATTATAGGTCAATTTATTTTAAATTTAATATATAGTGTTATGAAACTAAAGAAAACAAAAAATAAAGTTTTATTACTTAGCAGACAATCTAACAAAAAAAGTTTAGATTTTAGTTTATTAGAAGAAAGTTTGAAAAAACATAAAAATATTAAAATAGTTTGCATGTATAAAATGATTGGAAAAAGTTTCATAAGTAAAATAGGATATTGCTTTTATATGTTAAGAATTATGAATAATTTAGCAAATTCAAAAGTATGTATAATAGATGGATATTCAATTCCTATTAGTTTATTAAAACACAAGAAAGATTTAGTAATTATCCAGATGTGGCATGCTTCTGGTGCTACTAAAAAGTTTGGCTACCAAGTAGTAGATAAAAAAGAAGGTGCTAGTTTAGAGATTACAAAAATCATGAAGATGCATAAGAATTATGATTATGTATTAGCTCCAAGTAAAAAAACAGGAGAGATTTATTCAGAAGCTTTTAATATACCAGAAGATAAAATTGTATATATAGGGCTTCCAAGGCTAGATTATTTAAAAGATAGAAGCAAAGATGATAAGTTAAAAGAAGAATTTTTAAAAGCATATCCTAAATATTCAAATAAAGAAATAATTTTGTATGTACCAACATTTAGAAAGGGAAAAGAAATTAGTTCTTATGATTTGATTTCTAAAATTAATAATGAAAAATATGGATTAATAATAAGAAAACATCCATTAGACATAGAAAAAGAAGATAATGATTTTATAGTAGACAAAAGATTTGAAACAATGGATTTGCTTAAAATTGCTGATATTATAATAACAGATTATTCAGCTATAGCATATGAATCTTGTATTTTAAATAAGCCATTATATTTTTATGTTTATGATATCATAGAATATATAGAAAATAGAGGATTAAATATTGATATCGCAAAAGAAATGAGAGAAGCAACATTTAAAAAAGCTGAAACACTAGTAAAATCTATAGAAAGTAATATGTATAATTATAGTGAACTATATGATTTTAGAGATAAATATGTAGAAGTTTATAAAAAGAATAATACAGAAGAATTAACAGAATTTATAATAAAAAATATGAATAATAGTAGTAAATAAATAAAAAATGATCAAAACTCGTTTATTTAAATTTTATAATTTATTATATTCAAGATAAGAATATTCATTTATTCTTATCTTGAATATTGTAAAAGTATTATAATAGTATTGTAAAATTTAGTAAAACAAAGTATAATAACAGAAGTATAATAACAAATGTAATATATTGGGGTATCGCCAAGCGGTAAGGCATCGGACTCTGACTCCGACATTCCTGTGTTCGAATCACAGTACCCCAGCCAAAAAAGAAATCAAAGTAAAATTTGGTTTCTTTTATTTTTTGCTTGAAAAAGTAAAAGACATATACTTGAAATTATTTTTCATAAATGTGATAATAAATAAAAAAGAGAAAAGAGAGTTATTATGAGAGAAGATAAGAAAGCAAATGAAGAAATTGAATCTGTAGTTGGAGAAGTGGTTACAGAAGAATCAATAGAGGATATTAAGAAAAAGTATATGGAAAGAGGAAAAGGTCTTATTCCTGAAGATTTAATGCAAGATTTTGATTTAGATGTATCATATTTTGTAGGAATGAATTATGATTTAGATAGAGAGTCTGAAAGAGAGGTTAGAGCTTTTGATTTAGCATTAGATTTACTTGAAGAATTAAAAAAGGGCACCTCTATAGAAGATGTTTGCAAAATGTGTGAGGGAAATAGTATTTTCTTAAGAAGAAATTTAGAAAGAATTGTAGCTGATACACTTGCAAAATATTCTGATAGAGGAAAAGATTTTGTGAAATCTTGGGAAACAGAAAAATATGGAGAGATGATTTCTTATTATCCTGAATATAAAAGTAGTAATGAAAGTAGTTCTGATGATAGACAGATTTTAGAGGAGCAATTACTAAGTAGATTAGATGATAAAAGAGCTTTAGAAGATGAACTTGCATTAGTTGATAAAGAGCTTGATGCTTTAGAAACAGAAGCTAAAGGTATAGAAGACAAAAAAGAAAAAAGCGAAGAAGATAGACAAGGTGAAGAAAAATAGAATATTTATAGAGGTAACAAATGAAAGATAAGTATTTAATTGAAAAAAAGGAAAATATATTCACAAAGATTTTAAATTTTTTAAAGAATTTATTTAAAAAAGATACTAAAAATAATATAGAAAAAAGTGATATTTATTCTAATGAAATTTATAAAGATGAAAATCAAAGTAGTAATTATAATAATTCTATAAGTGAGTCTACATCAAAGGAAGAAGAATATACTACTAAATATGAGTCTGACTTCTTAAATTATTTAAGAGTAGATAATAGAGAAAATCCAGAATTGTTAGAATTACAAAGAAGATTTGAAAGTAAAGAGATTTTAATGAGTGAAATGTCTGAAAAAGATTTGATTAGATTAAATGATTTATATAATAGACAAATAAATAATATGAAAAGAGATTTGGAAAACAAGAAAACTAAAGTTGGAATGTTAAAGTTTAAATTATCAAAACAAATTCTAAGCTAATTTATAAATATAAGCTTATAGTCAATAATCATTTGTTGACAAAAAAATTATTTAATAATATTCTATTTATATAGTAAAATACTAAAGAAAAGGTGAATGAAATGGATAAAAAGTTTAGAGAAGCTTTATCGGAAATATATGAAATTTTACTTTATATTGACCAAAAATCTTTTGATGAAATTCCATTTGAAGTGATTTTTAAAATCTCTGAAAATAAATCAAAAGAATATGATTTTAAGATAGATGAAAATGAAAAAGAACTTGGAGAAATAATTGAAAATAAGATAAGCGAAGAGACAAAAGAGATATTAGCATATTTATACTTAAAATATTGGAATAAAAATGAGGATGAAAATCTACAAAAAGAGCTAGTTGCGATAGAAGAGACAATGAAATTACAAGGGTTATATGATATATTTACTTTAGATATGTCAAATCCAATATTAGAGGAAAGTACAGTTGACATAGATAAAAATGCAAATACAAATATAAAAGAAACTAATGCTAATGATAATGAAAAAGCTCTTATAAAAAATGAAAATATATTTGTAAAGATTAAGAATATGATAATTAAATTTTTTAGAAAATTTGGAAAAAATAAAGAATAAAATAAAATGATGTTTGAAGTGAATAAAAAATGTTCACTTCATTTTTAATCTCTTCTAATTTGAGAAATTATGTAACCTATGGTATAATAAAAGTGTACCTATTGTTGTATCCAGATATTCTGGATAGTCCCTAAAAAGAGAGGAGAATGTATATGGGACACATCGATAAACTTCGGAGGATAACAAGTACGAAAGGAGCGTTGAAACTCGGGGAAGCACTTTTTCAGTATGAAGTTGACAAAAGAGGAGATAACCCACAAAGGAGAGACTACGGAAATGTCATAATGTTTTCAAGAGATGCCTTAAAGAAAAAGTATGGGCACGAGATTATGGCGTTTTCCGGTGATGCTCTTTATGTGACGGAGTTCCTGATCAATCTTTTTGCAGGACCAAAAGAACTGTCGATTGATGAGCTTGCTCATATGGCCTGTGACGGATGGTACAGGAATGGGTTTAGAGACAGCATCAATTCGACAAATATCAAATGGTTTTCTGAGCTTGAGAAAAATGTCGGTATTTCATCTGAAAAGGTGAATATAGAAGAGTTTTCTCAGTCTTTGGCAACTTCAAAAGAATTTGAGGCATATGTGGTGCTTGCAGCTGACAAGGACTACTATAACGAGGAGAAACTTGATGACTACCACTATGTCGTGTTTCTTGGAGTTAACTTGATTACAGGCTTGGCAACGGTATACAATCCGTTTGTCGGCGTGGAAGAGGTACCGTACGATGCACTTTTTGATTCGGCAATGATGATCTGGAAGATCACCGACTCGAAGTTTGACGAAGAGATGTAAGGGTTTGGGCAGAGACATATTTTAAAGTCTCTGCCCTGACCCGTTTTAAGGATGTCTTTTTTCTTGTTTTTTTAGTTGTAATTTGATATAATCACTAAAAAATTGAATAAAAAAGGAAATAATAAGATGAATAATATAATTGGATTAATAGTTGCTAGTATATATATATTAGTTATATTTTTAACTTCAAAATTATTTGAGAAAAAAGGAAAAGAAGTTACAAGAAAATATATTCACATAATGCTTTCGAATATTTGGTTTATATCTATGGCTTTTTTTGATAATTTTATAATTGCTGCTATTTTACCAATGCTTTTTGTCATAATCAATTCTTTATCATATAAATTTAATTTAATAAAAATAATGGAAAGAGAAGATAAGAAAGAAGGAATCGGAACAGTGTATTATGCTATTTCTTTAACTGTATTATCATTAGTTACTTTTTACATTAATAAGCCAATACTTGCTCTTCCAGGAATACTTATAATGGGATATGGAGATGGTTTAGCAGCAGTAATTGGACAGAAAGTTAAGAGTAAAAGTTTTAATATATTAGGAAGTACAAAATCTATTGCCGGATCTGCAACAATGCTTATTGTAAGTTTAATTATATCTATATTAATATTTAGCTTTATAGGTATAGAATATTTAATTTTAAAAGCCTTTTTAATAGCTATTATAGCTACTATATTAGAAGCAATATCAGTAAAAGGATTAGATAATATTACAGTGCCTCTAATTATTACTGTAATTGTTGCAAATATAATTTAAAAAATAGAGGGATGTTATGATACTTGAGAAAATAAACTTACCAGATGATGTGAAAAAACTGAAAAAAGAAGAAAAACTGATTTTAGCAGAAGAAATTAGAGAAGAAATAAAAGATGTCGTTTCAAAAAATGGAGGGCATTTGGCTTCAAATCTTGGTGTAGTAGAACTTACAATAGCACTTCACAGTGTATTTGACATGCCTAAAGATAAGATTGTTTGGGATGTTGGACACCAAACATATACTCATAAATTATTAACAGGTAGAAAAGATAAATTTAAAACTTTAAGAAAAAAAGATGGACTAGCTGGTTTTCCTAAAGCAGAAGAATCAGATTATGATAGCTTCAATACAGGACACAGTAGTACATCTATTTCTGTTGCTCTCGGAATGGCAAGAGCAAGAGATATAAAAAAACAAGATAATAAAGTAGTAGCAGTAATAGGAGATGGTGCACTTACTGGAGGAATGGCTTTAGAAGCTTTAAATGATGCAGGAAATAGTAAAACAGATTTAATAGTAATATTAAATGATAACGAAATGAGTATTTCAAAAAATTCTGGTGGTATGGCAAGAATGCTTACTAATCTTAGAACAAAAAAGGTATATGAAAAATCTAATGGATTAGCAAAAAAGTTATTAAGAAAAATTCCGTATTTTGGAGAGAAAATTATCAATCTAATAATAAATATTAAAAAAGGTATAAAACAATTAATTATTCCAAAGATGTATTTTGAAGATATAGGATTCAAATATTTAGGACCAGTAGACGGACATAATATTGAAGCTTTAGAAAATGTATTTAAAAATAGTAGATTAGTAAAAGGACCAATATTAATACATGTTATAACTAAAAAAGGAAAAGGATATAGCTTTGCAGAAGAAAATCCAAATAAGTTTCATTCTATATCTAGTTTTGATTTAAATTCAGGTGAAAAACTAGGAAAGAAGAATAAAGACTATTCTAAAGTTATGGGAGAAAAATTAGTTAAACTCGCTAAAAAAGATAAATCAATAGTTGCAATAACAGCATCTATGGCAGATGGAACAGGTTTAACAGAATTTGCAAAAAAATATCCTAATAGATTTTTCAATGTAGAAATTGCAGAACAACATGCTTTAGGACTTGCTGCTGGACTTGCAAAGGAAAAGATGAAACCTATAATACCAATTTATTCATCATTTCTTCAAAGAGGATATGATCAAATAGTACATGATATATGTATGCAAAATCTTCCTGTTGTAATATGTATAGATAGAGCTGGAATAGTTGGAAATGATGGAGAAACACATCAAGGATTATTAGATTTATGCTTTTTAAATAGTATACCTAATATTACAATAATGGCTCCTAAAAATTTCTTAGAACTTGAAAAAATGTTAGAGTATGCAGTCAAATCAAAAAAACCTATAGCGATAAGATATCCAAGAGGTGGAGAATATGAAGAAAAACTTGAATATGGTAGTATCGAAAAAATAGAAAGAGGAAAAGCAGAGATATTACTTGAAGGAGACGATATTACTGTAATTTCAATCGGAAAGATGACAGAGTATGCTTATAAAGTAGCATGCGAATTAAAAATTGAAAATATAAATGTTGAAGTAATTAATGTTAGATTTTTAAAACCATTAGATAAGGAAAAAATAATAAAATCAGCAAAGAAAACTAAAAAAGTAATTACTATTGAAGATGGATATATAAAAGGTGGTCTAGCAAGTAGCGTAAATGATATTTTAATTAATCAAGATGAAAAAATTGAAATAAAGAATATGGGATATCCTGATAAATATATAAAACAAGCTTCTGTTTCAGAAATAGAAGAAAAATATAATATGGATAAAAAAAGTATTAAAGAAAATATAATTAATATGGTTAAAAATACAAATAAAGAAAAATAACATTAAAGAATTAAATTAGAAGTTGAATAACTTAATAATTTAAAATTTAAATAATTAAAAAAATAAAAATAAAAAATATAAAATACGAATTATAAACTACAAAATATAATTTATAAACAAAAAGATAATAAAATAAAGTTAATAGGTAGATGTGTATGTTAAAAAAAGAATTAGAAGAT
Source organism: uncultured Clostridia bacterium (assembly GCA_944386155.1). Taxonomy (GTDB): domain Bacteria; phylum Bacillota; class Clostridia; order TANB77; family CAG-508; genus UMGS1994. The sequence goes on from CALWZY010000030.1 coordinate 13,608, forward strand.
GATGAAAAACTTTTTTATGCAAAAATTGATGATAAAATTAAATTATCAAAAACGAGAAATAAAATTGTATATACAGACTTTTTATATGAAACAGAGATATCTAAGGCTGAAAAATATTTAAAGCTTATAAAGTTTGATAAATACATATTTAGTGGAGGATATTCTGAAGCTGAAAGAAAAGCTCTTATTATTTATCCTGAAAAGTTAACAGAAGAAATGGCTATAAAAAACTTAGCAAATATTTTTTCAATAATTAGGATTATACTTCCTAATAATCTAAAAGGAACTTATTTGCATAAAGATTTTTTAGGTGGAATTATGAAACTTGGAGTTTCAAGAGATAAAATAGGAGATATTATTATAGATAAAGATGGTGCAGATATTGTAGTCTTTAAAGAAAATGAATTATACTTTTCTGAAAATTTAAAATTACTTACTAGGTTTAGAAAATCAAATATTGATATAGTAAATATAAAAGATGTGAAGAAAAAACAAGAAAAATTTGAAGAAAAGCAAATTATAGTTTCATCAATGAGATTAGATTCTATTGTATCAGAATTAGCAAACACATCAAGGAATAAAGCTATCGAATTAATTGAAATAGGAAGAGTTTTAGTAAATCATGAAGAAATATTTAAGCCTTCTAAAAGTATAAAAATAAAAGATATTATTACTATAAGAGGAAAAGGAAAGTTTATAATAGACAGTATTATAAGAAATACAAAAAACGATAGATTAGTTATAAAAGTAATGAAATATAGTTAAGATAAGCTTTCGTTACTTGAAAAAAAGAATGTAAAAATATATAATAATAAAAATTTTATAAATGGGTGATATTAAAATATGAATAAAACTAAAAGAAAAATATTTGAAGCATCAATGAAACTTTTTGCTGAAAAAGGTTATGATGCAACTAGTGTAGAAGAAATTACTGCAACTGTTGGAGTTGCAAAGGGAACATTATATTATCATTTTTCTAGTAAAGAAGAAATATTTAACTTTTTAATAGATGAAGGTGTCAAGTTATTATTAAATAATATAGAAATAAAAACAAAGAAATTAGATAATTCTATTGATAAACTTAGAGCAGTTATAATACTTCAAATTAGAGTCTTAAAAAAATATGAAAGTTTGATAAAAATATTTTTAAGTCAAATATGGGGAGATGATCCAAGAAGTATAAGATGTAAAGAAACTGTTTTAAATTATATCGGTGAGATTGAAAAGATAGTAAAAGAAGGAATAGAGAAAAAAGAAATTAAAGATGGAGATACTAATGCAATCGCTGCTGAAATATTTGCACTAACTTGTGCTACTATGATAGTTAAATTAACAAGAAAAGAAGAGTTAGATGTTAAAAATTTATCTAAAGAATTTGAAAATATATTAGAAGGATTAAAATATTAATAAGAGGGGAATTAAAATGAATGAAAGAATCCATGATTATGTAGAAATCAAATCATTAAAAGATATGATAAATAAAACAAGAAATGAATTTTCTGATGAAGTAGCTTTTAAATTTAAGACTGATGTTGAAGGCGTAATTAGAAAAGTAAAGTATGATGAGTTCTTAGATGATGTGGATTCGCTTGGAACTAAATTAATAGATTTAGGACTAAAAGGAAAGAAAATAGCTGTAATTAGTGAAAATAGATATGAATGGGCTACAAGTTATTTAGCTGTAGTTTGCGGAACAGGAATAATAGTTCCTTTAGATAGAGCTCTTCCTGAAATAGAAATAAGAAGTTTGATTGAAAGATCAGAAGTAGAAGCTATAATATATAGCGATAGATACTCAGAGATAATGAAGAAATTAATAAATGAAGATAATAAGCTAAACAAAATCAAATATTATATTTGTATGGATTTAGAGAAAAAAGATAAAAAAATATTATCTTTTAAAGAATTAATTAGAAGCGGTAGAAAATTAATAAACGATGGAGATAAAAGGTTTTTAAGTGCAGAAATAAACCCTGAAGAAATGCAAGTTATGTTATTTACTTCTGGAACAACATCTATGTCAAAAGCAGTTGCTTTAAGCCATAAAAATATATGTGCTAATTTAATGGATATAGCATCAGTAATTGAGGCAACAGAAGATGATACTTTTTTATCTTTTTTACCACTTCATCATACATTTGAAGCAACAGTTGGATTTTTATATCCTATATATAAAGGTTCATCAGTTGCATATTGTGAAGGAATAAAACATATACAAGATAATCTAAAAGAATATAAAATAAGTATTATGATATCAGTTCCAGTGCTTTTTGAAAACATGTACAAAAGAGTTATGAAATCTATAGAAAAACAGGGAAAATTAGAAAAGGTAAAAAAGGGAATTAAAATAAGCAATTTTTTAAGAAAGTTTCATATCGATATAAGAAGAAAAATATTCAAAGAATTACACGATAATTTTGGAGGAAATTTAAGATTATTTGTAAGTGGTGCTGCAGCAATAGATAAAGAGGTAGAAAAGGGATTTAATGATCTTGGAATTACTACATATGCTGGATATGGACTAACAGAGACTTCTCCAGTAGTTGCTGCAGAGAATGATAAATATAGAAGATATGGTTCTGTAGGAAAAGTATTTCCAAGTTTGGAAGTGAAAATAGAAGACGTAGATGAAGAAGGAGTTGGAGAAATTGTAGTAAAAGGTCCTTCAGTAATGCTAGAATACTACAATAATCCTGAAGCTACAAAAGAAACTTTAGTTGATGGATGGTTTTATACAGGAGATTTAGGATATTTTGATAAAGATAAATATTTATATATTTCTGGTAGAAAAAAGAGTGTAATCGTGCTTAAGAACGGAAAAAATATATATCCAGAAGAAATAGAAAACTTAATTAATAAATTAGAAGGTATAAAAGAATCAATGGTATTTGGTTTATCTGATAAAGATGATAAAAATGACTTAGTACTTCATGCTAAAATTGTTTATGATAAAAACATAATTAAAGAAATAATTAAGTCAGATGACTTTGATGAAATAAAAAAATATATATTAAATTATATAAAAGAAATTAATAAACAAGTTCCTGCATATAAAGCAATTAGTGTAAATAACGTAATTTTTACAGAAGAAGAATTGATAAAAACAACTACTTTAAAAATTAAAAGACAAGAGGAAATGAAAAAAATAATGAATGTAAGTAATTAGATATGTAATATAAATGTAACTTAAATGTAAAATAAAAAACATATAAAAGTAATTGTAGTTTTATGCCGAAAAATATATAATAGACATAGAATAAGTAGATTTACGAAGGAGGTACGTTTTACAATGCCATTTTTATCAGCAATAATAGATAAATTTAGAATGAATAAAACCGGTATAGTAAACGTGAGAATGGTAATCACGGAAGAAAAGATTTTATCCAACATAGAGAAAGTCCAAAAGATGATAAATCCTAAAAGTAAAAAACAGATTATTCAATTAGAAGAGGATTCTTATTTTAAAGATTTAATCGATTCAATAAAAACTTATCTAGTGGAATATCCAAAAAAGAAAAATTTCCCTAGAAGTGTATATAAAGCTTGTTATGATCTAGTTGAATTTGCTACAAATCAATTTGAAGAAAACACAAAGAAAATTGAAGAATTAATAATTCAAAGAGAGAAAAACATAGCACTTGCTTATGAATTAAAAGAAACATTAGCAATTATCAAAGATAAAACTGAAGGATGGGAAAAAGAATTAGAAAATTCATCTGATAAGTATTCAGAAGATATAGCAGAAGCATTAGGAATAATTGCAAATGGAGCTGAAGAAGAAAAAACAGTTGCTTTAAAATTAGTTGATGCTAGAATTAATAATCTTGAATCTAATTTCCACATTGAAATAGATATGGAAAGAATTGAAGATAAATCAAAAGCTTTAAGTTATATAGGAATAGAAATTGCAGAAGCTTTAAAATATATTCCAGCACCAGTTGAGGAATTTGTTCCTGAAGAAACTGTTCAAGAAGTTAAAGCTAAAGCAAAAGAAGAAGCTGTTCAAAAAGCAGAAGTTAAAGAACCAGCAAAAGTAAATCCTATATTAGCTACAGAACCTGCTACAAAGAAAGAAGTTAAAGCAGATAAAGCTGAAAAGGTAGAAAAAGTTGAAACTAACAAGAAAGAAGCTGTATCTCCAGTTGAAAATAAAGTTGGACAAACAGTTGCTTTAAAACCAGATGTAAAGATAGCAAAAGAAGAACCAGTTTTAGATACTCAATATGTAGAACAAACAAGATTTGATGTAAAACCATCATTATGGCAAAGATTTAAAAATTCTAAGATTATTAGAACTATCTCATATATAATGAAGATAAAAGTTGTACTTGAATTCCCAGCACTTCCAGAAGGAAGAGGAGAAGGTATATAGTATAAAATATAAATTTTAGATATGTAAAAGAGCAATTCTTAAATTGCTCTTTTAAAATCTTTAAAAAGTAAAAAAGTTTAAAAAACTTCTAAAAAAGTATTGACATATTTTTTTAGTTACATTATAATAAGACTTGCATTAAGCAATGCGCCCTTAGCTCAGTTGGTCAGAGCAACCGGCTCATAACCGGTGGGTCCAAGGTTCGAATCCTTGAGGGCGCACCATTTTTTATAAGGGTAGGTGGTCGAGTGGTTAATGGCACCAGACTGTAAATCTGGCGACGAGAGTCTACGATGGTTCGAATCCATCCCTGCCCACCAGGACTATTACTTATTAACAAGTAATAGTCTTTTTATTTTACTAAAAAGAATAATATCACATTTTTTGTAAATAATAATGTTATCTTTTATAAAGATATTGTATTGACAATATCTTTACAAAGGTTATATAATAATATTATAGAAAGAGGTGGTATTTATGGCACAAACATTAGTAAATTTTAGAATAGACGAACA
>CALWZY010000031.1 GCA_944386155.1 uncultured Clostridia bacterium
ATTAGAAGAAAATTCTATATTTAAATATTTATTTAAAAAACTTGTATCTAGAGAAGTGTTTATAATATTAAAGCTAGAATCTAATAATATACTTTCATTATTTAAATATATAAGATGCACAATATCGCAAGTTGATTTTTGTTTTTCTAAATAGTTTTTTAATAGTTTAATAAATTCAAAATATTCTCTTTTAATTAAATAATTATTTACTGATAAATCTACAACATAGTCTAATACTTCTATATAATCTTTTAATCTAAATGTTATAAATCCATCTAATATCATTTTTTTATTTCCTTCTTTAAAATATTCTTTTAAAGAGATATTAATTAATTCTTTCCTTCTGCTATGTTCATCAGAAGATATTAATTCATCTATTATATTTTTAATTTCAATTTGTTCATAATCTAAAAAATAAAAATAATTTGACATTAATAATTTATTTAAAATTTCATTTTCATAAGTATTTATTATAGATTCAGTAATATAATTAGAAAGTTTTTCATAAAATGTATTAATATTATTTCCTTTGTAATGAATAAAAATATTATCATATATTTTAAATTTCTTTTTTTTAATAAAAATGTCATCAGAAATTATTTTAGATATATTATTAAAGAAATAATCTATAAATTTATCATTATTAGTTTTTATACAAAAAGAAGACATATTTTCCTCCAAATTATAATATAGTATTTACTATAATGATATATTTTATTCTTCTTTAGTTTGTTCTGATACTAAATAATAGAGTCGTTATGAATATTAAAAGTTAGAATAAGTTAGAAAAAAATAAAATAAAAATAAAATGAAATAAAATAAAATATAATAAAAATTAAATATAAGAAAAGAAAATAAGGAAAATAAAAATAAAATTAAAATAAAATAACAAGACAAAAAATAATCAAAAAAAGAAAGTAGAGTAGATCTACTTCCTTAAGGTGAGCATTTATGTGTTTACAATAAATTTTATTTAAAACATATTAATTTAAGTAAAATTTATCTGTAGATATTATAATCAATATTATCAAAAATTAAATCTTGAGCATATATTCCTTTTACAAAATCTTTATCAATTTTATCATTTTTTATTTGGTAGTATAACTTAGTAAATCTACCAATATGCTCTTTAATTCTTTTCTTAGCATAATCAACCATAGTTCCATTTGTAATTATAAATAACCAATCACTACTTTGAGCAAGTAATAATTCTCTTGCACATTGGTTTAATGCATCTTTTCTTAGTCCGTCTTTTTCATTAGGGTATAAGTTTGCAAGTTCAACCATTCTATCACCAGCTTTATGAAGATGACGATGTGCATAATCATTTGATTGATTAAGCCAAACTTCACTATAACCATTAGCACCCCAACTAGATCTACAAGGAGTAGATTCTTGAATATATGGGTGTCTATCTATATAATCACCAGGAGTGATTAAAGAAAAGTTACAATCATCATAATAAATCTTTTTAAATAAAATATATAACCAATATGGACCTTCATACCACCAGTGACCATAAAGCTCTGCGTCATAAGGACATACGACAATAGGGGGAGTATCCATAACTTTAGCTAAATCTCCAATTTGCTTTATTCTACAATCAAAGAAGTGACCAGCTTGTCTTTCTGCAGTATCTTTAGCCCATTGCAAATTATAATAATCTTTTTCGCCAAATTTAGAAGTTATTCTATAATATTTAATTCCTGTATGAACTCTAACACCATTTTTTGCAATATAAGGTTTAATATAATCATAATCTACATCATAACCTATATCTCTATAATATTCACGATAATTATAATCTCCAGGATATCCTATAATAGAGCTCCAAACTTGTTTAGATGATTCAATATCTCTACCAAAAGCACATATTCCAGTAGGAGAGATGATTGGAGCAAATGTACCATATACAGGAGCTGGATCTGCATATAATATTCCATGAGATTCAGTAATTACATATTCTATACCAAATTCTTTTAAATATTTATCAGCTTCAGGGACATAACCACATTCAGGAAGCCAGATTCCACGAGGATTTCTTCCAAAGTATTTTCTATAAGTTTGAACTCCAACTCCTATTTGAGCTCTTACAGTATTTGGATTAACATATAAGATAGGGAAGTATCCATGTGTTGCACCACAAGTAATTATTTCTAGAAAACCAGCATCTTGAAAATGTTTAAATCCAGAAATTAAATTACATTTATAGACATCCTTAAAGACATGTAAGTCATTTGTATATCTTGCTAAATAATATTTTGAAAGTTCATTAAGTCTTGCATCATAAGATGTTCTTTTAACTTCTTTTTCACAAAGTTCAATATGTTTTTTCAAATATTTTATATATCTTTTTTGTAATAATTTATTATCAAGCATATAAAGAAGAGGAGGGGTAAGTGTCATTGTTAATCTAAATTTAACCTTCTCTTCTTCTAGTTTTTGAAAATTTAATAATAGTGGTATATATGTTTCTGATATTGCTTCATACAACCATTGTTCTTCAAGATAATCTTCACTTTCGGGATGGTGAATAAATGGTAAATGTGCATGAAGTATGAAGCTAACATATCCAGTATTTTTATTCATTATAATCTCCTTTATTTTAAATAGACAACCATATAAGCAATAAGTCTATTATAATTTTAAGAATTTACTTTATTTAAATGTTGAAGTAGGATTTCCGGATGATGGATTGTTTAAAGTAAAGAATTCATTTATATCTTCAACATTATACAAAACTTGATATAAGCTATAAAAATCAAGAATTTTACCATCTTTAATAACATTAGAAATGTTTTTGAAAATTACTTCATTAGTTTTAGCATTTTTATATTTTATCTTTGGTTTGATTTCTTCTAGTAGAACATGATCATTTGGAGCGATAATTTCATTTGATTCCTTTATATAAATATATGGTGATTCAAATTTTGGCATATTTTTATATTTTCTTCCAAGTTCAATAGAATAGGTACTTCTTGGATCAGAGATATGTATGTACCAACTATTTGCAAAATCATTTATAGGAATTTCTTCTACATATCCTTTTGTTTCGTTTTTTACTAATAAAACAGGGTATGTAGTATCAAAAAAGTCTTCACCATAATTTAATTTATATTGATCTCTATCATGATCTGATATATCCCAATACACAAACAATACTTTTGGTGTTTGTGCTAATACTTTTACTGTTGTTTCATTATATCTATAAGGCAAGTCAAAATATTCTAATATTGCAGTGTTTTTCTTTAAGTATTGTTTTGAAAGGCTTAATGTCTTAACAAATCTAATTGTTCTTTTATCTTTTGAAGTTTCAGAAGTCTTTTTAGTAGAAGATTTTTTTGTAGCAGTTTTTTTCTTAGTAGACGCAGAAGTAGCTTTTTTAGTAGTAGCTTTTTTTGAAGTAGTAGTTTTGGTAACTTTTTTAGCTTTTGCTTTAGGTTCAGCATCGTCTTTTTTAGCTATTTTTGTTGTCTTTTTAGCAGAAGCTTTTTTAGTAGTTTTTGTTTTTTCTTCTTTAATTTTTTCTGGCTCTTTTTTAGTTTCTTTAATTTCTTCTGTAAGAGCTACTTTTCTTGGACGACCTCTTTTTTTAGGTTTTTCTTCTGGTAGAGAAGTATCTTTTACTTCTTCCTTTTCTAAAGCTTTAGTAGTCTTAGACACCTTTTTAGTTACTTTTTTAGTTTCTTTTTCTACTTCTTTTTTATCATCTTTTTTAGATACTTTTTCTTTTTTAGTTACAGCTTTTTTAGGAGTAACTTTAGCTTCTTTTGCATCTTTTTTAGCATCAGTTTTTTCTACAGCTTTTTTAGTTGTAGCTTTTTTTGTAGCTTTTGTATCTGCTGATTTTACTGGAGTTTTAGATACTTTTTTAGCTACTTTTTTAACTGCTTTTTCTTCTATTTTTTCTTCTTCACTTGCAATATCTTTTGTTAATTTTTTAGACATTTTTTCCTCCTTAGTAAATATAAGAATTATTTCCTACTATAGTATACCATAAAAATATTTTTTTCAACACTAATATACATAAAAAATAGAAGTTTTTTGTAAATTTTTTTGTAAATTTTATTAAAAAACAATTAAAAAAATAATTTAAGTTAATTATAAATAAACATAAAACAGGAGAATAAAAAAGTAATTTGTCGAAAATGTGAAAAAAATAAGAAAATTTGCAAAAAATAGTTTACTTTTTAAAAAATTATATATACAATATGAAATGAAATAAGAGAAAAAAAGTAAAAAGACAAAAGAGAAAATTTGAAAGGAGTCATGTGTAGATGAAAATTTTAATGCTTTCATGGGAATATCCACCAAGAATAGTCGGAGGAATATCAATGGTTGTACATGATTTATCTCATAGACTAATAAGTGATGGACATGAAGTTACTGTAATTACATATAGAGATGGAGATGCACCATATTATGAAAATGATAAAGGAGTAGAAGTATATAGAGTTGATAATTATATGATTCATCCTAATAATTTCATAGATTGGGTACTTCAACTTAATTTTAATATGATTTCTAAAGCTACAGAAGTTATAAATAAAAAAGGAAAATTTGATATAATTCACGCACATGATTGGCTTGTAGCATATGCTGCTAAGACTTTGAAAAACTCTTTTGATATACCAATTACTGCAACTATACATGCAACTGAATCTGGCAGAAATAGTGGAATTCACGATGATATGCAAAGATATATAAATGATACTGAATGGATGCTTACATATGAAGCTACTGAAGTAATTGTAAATAGCAATTTCATGAAATGCGAACTACAAAGATTATTTGGACTTCCTTTCGAAAAAATTGATGTAATACCAAATGGTATATCACAGACAATATACAATGGTGTAGAAAAAGATTATGAATTTAGAAGAAGATTTGCAAGAGATAATGAAAAGATAATATTATTTACAGGAAGATTAGTATATGAAAAAGGAATCCAAAATTTAATTGCAGCAATGCCTAAAATATTAAATGGATATAACGATTCTAAATTAATTATATGTGGAAAAGGCGGTATGCTTGATGAACTTCGTGAGCAAGTAAATTACTTAGGAATAAATAATAAAGTTTACTTTACAGGACAGATGAATAGAAAAGATTTGTGCAAAATGTATAAATGTGCAGATATAGCTGTATTTCCTAGTACTTATGAACCATTTGGTGTAGTAGCAATAGAAGCTATGTCAGCAGGAATCCCAATAGTTGTTTCTGATGTTGGGGGGCTAAATGAAATAGTAGAACATGGTGTAAATGGAATGAAAAGTTATGCTGGAAATTCTAATTCATTGGCAGATTCAATATTAAGTTTATTATATAATCCAGATCTTTGTGAAAGAATTGTAAAAAATGCAAAACAAAAAGTAAAAGAAGTATATAATTGGCAAAAGATTGCACAAGATACTCACTTTACTTATCAAAAAGCAATATGTCAAACAATGGCAGAAAGACAAGCACATCAAATTGCACAAGATACAGCAAAGAAAACAAAGAAAGCAAAAAATACAGAAGGAGAAATTTCAAATTTACTTGGTTTCAAAAAGAGACAAGCTTATGCTTAATTTGTCAAAATATAATATATAATAAAAAGAGATACTTTTTCGAAGTGAACAAAATCTTAATTTATTTTGCTTCAATTTAGTATCTCTTTTATTATTTTTAAAAAATTTTAATATAAATTAAGAATAAATCAGTTTTAATGACCATACTATAGTAATTTATAAAATATTATGTTATACTAAAATAGTAATAAATATTGAATTTTTAAAAACAGTGATTAAAGAAGTTATATATGAATATGTTTTAATAATTATGAAAAAATAAAAATAGGAGGGTTATAAAGATGATGTATCCTTATTGTAAATATGCAGATGAAACAGAAGTAGTCTTTTCGCATATTATGAAAAATGAAAATGGAGAAGAAATTATACATGTGCATTTTGAAAGACCAACAGATAATGGATTTGATAGCGTTAGATTTGAACTTCCAAGTTGTAGAATACTATATAAAGATGGAAATTATACTGATGAAGAGATTGAAACCTTTAAAACGATCGTAGAAAGGGGATTACCTTCTTTTTATAGATGGGCAAGACAAGGAGGGATTCTTAGTGCCTAATATTTTAGAAATTTTACGGATATAAAATTTATTTTTGGTCAAATGAGAATAATGAACCAATACACATACATATTTCGAAAGGAAAACCTACTAAAAATTCAACAAAAGTATGGTTAACTAAAAGTGGAGGATGATAATTATTTTTATATAATTTCAGAATGGAAAAAGCATTTTCCAGATGAAGAAGTAAAATTTTATTGTTAATAAATAAAATACAATAGTAATATTATTGAGTATTATGAGATACTTTTTCGAAGTGAACAAAATCTTAATTTATTTTGCTTCAATTTAGTATCTCTTTTATAATTTTCCTTGAAAAATAAAGAAAAATGTGATAAATAATATTACTAGTAAAATAAATAAAAAAAGTTATGTTTGAGGAGGATTTTTTATGGATACAAAAATGGAAAATGTTAATGTATATGATAGCGTAAATAATCTAGCAGCTACAATAAGAAAAAGTAAAGAATATTTAGAATATAAACAGATAAAAGAAAAAGTAATGAAAGATAAAGATATAAAAGATAAAATTGATGAATTTGAAAAGATAAGATATGAAGAGCAACTTTTAGCAATACAAGGTGAAAAACAATCTGAAGAAAAGATGAAAAAACTTCAAGAATTATATGCAATTTTAGTTCAAAATCCAGATGTTAAGAATTATTTTGATATTGAAGTAAGATTTAATATAATGATAGCAGATGTAAATAGAATAATTGGTGAAGCAATTAAAGATGTTTTATAAAAAATATAGATTTATTATTTTTTAATAAGTAAAATAAAAATAGGCAAAAATACCGTCAAAGTATTGACAATACTAACTTATCTAAATATAATAGTCTAAAATCAAGCAATATTCTAGAAAGGACAAGCTATTTGATGCAAAACTTATATTTTTCTAACAGTAAATATGACAATATAGAAGACGAAAAATTAATTAAATTAATAAAAGAAAATAACGATACAGATGCATTGAATTATTTGTTAGACAAATACACAGATTTAGTAAACATGAAAGTTTCTAAATATTTCATAGTGGGTGCAGAAAAAGAAGATATTGTTCAAGAGGGACTTATTGGCTTATTTAAAGCTGTAAAAAATTTTGATAAGACAAAGCTTAGCTCTTTTAAGACTTTTGCGAATCTATGTGTAGAAAGACAACTTCAAACTGCGATTAAGTCTTCAACAAGGCAAAAACATATGCCTCTTAATTCATATTTATCATTAAATACTTCTGCATATGAAGATGATAATGATATGACTGTGATGGAAATGCTTGATTTAAACACATCAGAAGATCCACTAGATACTATAACAAAAAAAGAATATTATAAATTTGTTGAAAATAGAATAGAGAAAACTTTAAGTGATTTTGAAAAACAAGTTTTACATAGATATGCAAATGGTGAGTCTTATGTAGAAATTGCAAAAAAATTGAATTCACCTGTAAAATCAGTTGATAATGCAATACAGAGAATAAGAAAAAAAGCTACAAAAAATATAATGCAAGATGATGATATATAAAATAATAAGCTATTTTAAATAGCTTATATGCTTCTATAGCTCAGTTGGCAGAGCGCATCCATGGTAAGGATGAGGTGGCCAGTTCGATCCTGGCTGGAAGCTCCAAAGTAAATAAAATAAAAGCGGGACGGAAATGTTACTTTCCGTCCCTTTTGCTTACTTTAGCTGAAGCTTGAATATCCCGATTCTGTTTTGGTTTATTACGTTTACTGTGCCAATCTTCGTGCCGTGTCCGAGATTTTGAAAACCGCCGGGAAAGCCCTCTTTTCCCATCCATTCGCCTTTATGCGGAATGTACCGCAAGAAGTGAAACTGTTCGTGTTTTTTGAACATTCCACTTATATAGTTTGAGTAAAAAGCGATAAGGATAGTCTTCCTATCAAGGATAGAGGGAAGATAGTCTTCACTTGTTTCTTCAGCTTTGATGCCCAGCACATCTAAATCGTTTATCAGAGCTTGTTTTAGCTCTTTTGCATTACGGTACTGCGTACCTGAAAAACGACCGATGGAACCAAAGTAGGAGCCATTTTCGCAAACCATGCTCTGAAGAGTGTTATCGTCTACAAGTATTTCTGTTGGGACAGTAGAGCAGACTGCGAACATGTAGCAGTTAAAATGGTTTTTGGGAAGCTTCCGAAAAGGTTGGACCTTTCCCCAGTTTTTACGGATACTTTCGCGAATCAAATTAAGATAAGCTTCATTCATGAACATTCCTCCTAGCAATAGTTTAAGAGGAATACACCTCTTAAACCGAAATACTTAAAAAAAGCTTTGTTTAAAAGGTGTTAAAACCTTCATGTAATTAAATATATTAGCACACTTTACATAAAAAAGCAATATAAAAAAGAGCCCGCGTGGTGCGGGCATTTGTTTTTATGCAACATAAGAGAGAACTACATATTTTGAATAATATACTGTAGAAATTATGAGCCTTCCAAGAGCTGGTACTGTTATATAACAAAATGTGAACATTGGTGAATCATATGTTGCATTTTCGTATTCAGCTTGCTCTTGCTCTTTTTTAGTTTCATATTTGCAAATTTTAAGTTTGTATGAAGAATAAGTGGCTTTGTCCATTGATGATGTTTTTATTTTTTTAAATTCTCCATATATCTTGTTTGCAAGGTTATTAATTGTTTCATCAGATATTTTTTCACCAAACTCTCTTTTAAGTTGCATTCTTATTTCCCGTTTTGATGGGGAAATATCCAAAAAGTATTTAAGTGTTTTAAGCATATGCTTTTCCTCCATGAAAGAACATGTAAGGTGCATTTTCACTATGCACCTTACAAAATTATTTTGTTATAAGTGCATAATGAAAAAATAATGTATGCTTTTAATATTATAGTGCGGTATACATAATGTAGTAAATTAAAATTTATATAAAGTAAGTTTATATAAAGCAAATTTATTAAATAAATATTTATCTAATATAAAAAATAATCTATAAATATTTTTAAGCGTATGGTATACTTAAAGTGATGTGAAAATATTAAATTTAAAAATAAGAGGAGAAAAAGTATGATAAAACATATAGTAATGTGGAAATTTAAAGAAAATACAGAAAAAGAAAGAGAAGAATTTTTAGAAAGATTACTTGCATTAAATGGAGTAATCCCTGAATTAAGGGATGCAAAAATAAAAAGAAATGTAAATTTAAATGGAGAAAATTATGATGCGATGCTTATTTCTACATTTGATACTTTAGATAATATGGAAAAATACAAGATAGATCCAAGACATGTAGAAGTATCTAATCTATGTAAATCAATTAGGATTTCAAGAGCTTCTATAGATTATGAAGAATAAATAATTACAATATTTTGATATTTACTTTTGTGCAAAATATAGTATAATATATAAGAATTTTATATTAATTGATAAGCATTATAGATGTATTAAAATATGCAAAAAGAAAGGATATGAATAAAATGAAAATAGGAATTGTAGGACTTCCTAATGTAGGAAAAAGTACAATGTTTAATAGTATAACAAATGCAGGAGCAGAATGTGCAAATTATCCATTTTGTACAATAGAGCCAAATGTAGGTGTAGTAGCAGTACCAGATGAGAGATTAGATAAATTAACTGAAATGTACCATCCACAAAAAACAACACCTGCTGTAATTGAATTTGTTGATATTGCAGGATTAGTAAAAGGTGCAAGCAAAGGTGAAGGTTTAGGAAATAAGTTTTTATCTCATATAAGAGAAGTAGATAGTATTGTAGAAGTTGTAAGATGTTTTGAAGATCCAAATATAGTTCATGTTGATGGAAGTATAGATCCTATAAGAGATATAGAAACAATTAATCTAGAACTTGTATTTGCTGATATGGAAACAGTTGATAAAAGATTAGATAGGGCAAAAAAGAATTTAAAAGGTGATAAAAAATACCAAGCAGAGATAGATGTATTAGAAAAAGTAAAAAAAGTTTTAGAAGAAGGAAAACCAGCTAGAGTATTAGATTTGACAGAGGATGAAAAAGAATTAATTAAAGAAGCATTTTTACTTACAATGAAACCAATACTTTATATTGCAAATGTTTCTGAAAATGATTTAGAAAATCCAGATGAGAATGAGTATGTTAAAAAAGTAAGAGATTATGCAAAAATAGAAAATGCAGAAGTAATTCCTTTATGTGTAAAACTTGAAGAAGAATTATCAGTATTAGATAAAGAAGATAAAAAAGAAATGCTTAAAGAGTTAGGACTTTCTGAATCTGGTCTTGATAAAGTAATTAAAGCTAGTTATAAATTACTTGGACTTATGTCATTTTTAACAGCAGGAGAGCCAGAAGTTAGAGCATGGACAATAAAGATTGGAACAAAAGCTCCACAAGCTGCAGGAAAAATTCATTCTGACATTGAAAGAGGATTCATTAGAGCAGAGGTAGTTTCTTTTGATGACTTGATAAAATGCGGAAGTATGGTTCAAGCTAGAGAAAAAGGTTTAGTAAGATCAGAAGGAAAAGATTATATAATGCAAGATGGAGATATAGTATTATTTAGATTTAATGTTTAAATGGAGAAAAACATATGATAAAAAATGAAAATGGTAGAGTTATTAACTTAATTCTTAATTTATTTTTAAAATTATTAATTACTATAGCATTAGTTATTATTGTTGCATTTATTACATTGAAGGTTCTTGGTGTTGAATTAAAAGTTAGTTATGAAAACGGAAAATTGAGCCTTCAAAAACAAAAAGAATTTAAAGTTCAAGTAATTGATGATGAATATCCAAATATTGCTGATTATCAAGAAGATTCATATTTTTATAATCAATTAGATGATAATGCAAAAGCAATCTATCTTGGAATTCAAGATAATTTAGAAAATATGAAAAGTGGAAATTATAGAATAGACTTTGGCACTAGATTTAATACATTACTTCAAACTAAAGAAGGTCAAGAGTCATTATCTATTTCTTATCAAGATGCAGTAGATGCTCTAAAGCAAGATACACCAGGACTTTTTTATATAGATTTTTCAAAAGTATATTTAAATACTTATTCACTAACAGAAGGAAATACAACTACACATACTGTTTTTATAGATCAAGGAGATAATCAAAATTATTTTGCAAAAGGATTTAATACAAAATCAGATGTTGTAAGAGCAGTAGCTCAAGTAGAAGAAGTTAGAAACTTAGTAGTAAGTGCTATTCCTGAAGGAAGTAGCAATTTTGAGAAGATCTTATATGTACATGATTGGCTTGTTGATAATTTAAGTTATGATGAGACTTTATCAAAAGATAATAGAAGTAATGTCTTTGGAGCATTAGTCGAAAAAAGTGTTACATGTCAAGGATATGCAAAAGCTTTTAAATATATAATAGATAGCTTATCTGTTCCATGTATCTTAGTAAAAGGCGATGCTACAAATTCACAAGGTACAACAGAAAAACATGTATGGAATTATGTACAAATAAATGATGGTTGGTATGCAGTTGACGTTACATGGGATGATCCTATTATCATTGGTTCAGGAGAGCTTTCACCAGAAATAAAATATACATATTTTTGCAAAGGAAAGAGTTTTTTAGATAATCATGTAGAAGAAGGTACTCTTCCAGGAAGTGAAGAATATTTTAAATATCCAGAATTAGTTTCTGACTAATAAAAATAAAAAAATATAAAACAAAATATTTAAATTATATAAACAAAAAAGAGAAGAAAAATATATACCTTAAACAAAAATTTTAAGGTATATATTTTTATGTAATAAAACATTTGATATAAATAGGTTATCTATATTAAAAACCTTGAAAAATTCCATAAAATATAATAAAATTACAAAAAACAATATAGGAAAAACGGAGAGATTAAAGTGAAAAAATATATGATTATGACATTTGGATGTCAATTAAATGAAAATGATTCTGAAAAAATAGCAGGAATGGTAGAAAATCTAGGTTATGAGAAAACAGATGATTTAAGTAAATGTGATTTAGTAGTATTTAATACTTGTTGTGTCAGAGAAAACGCAGAAGAAAGATTATTTGGAAAAATTGGAGAAATCAAAAAACTTAAAGAAGAAAGAGGCACAATAATTGCTATTGGCGGATGTATGATGCAAGAAGAACATATATTAGAAAAAATTAAGAAAAGTTACAAATATATAGATTTAGTATTTGGTACTCATACATTAAATAAATTTGAAGAAGATTTGAAAAAAATAATTGAAGAAAAAAAGAAAATAAGAGATGTAATAGATATTGATGGTGAAGTAATTGAAGGACTTCCAATTAAGAGAAATGATAAATCTAAAGCATCAGTTTCAATTATGTATGGTTGTAATAATTTTTGTTCTTATTGCATAGTTCCTTATGTAAGAGGAAGAGAAAGAAGTAGAAAAAAAGAAGATATATTAAAAGAAGTTGAATCTTTAGCAAAAGAGGGATATAAAGAGATTACTCTTTTAGGGCAAAATGTTAATTCTTATGATGGTGGAGATGGATATAAGTTTTCTAATCTTTTATATGATGTGTGTAAAATAGAAGGTATAGAAAGAATTAGATTTATATCTCCTCATCCAAAAGATTTTACAGATGATGTTATAAAAGCAATAAAAGATAATAAAAAAATAAGTAGAATAGTGCATCTTCCACTACAATCTGGAAGTACAAAAGTATTAAAAGAAATGAATAGAAAATATACAAAAGAACAATATTTAGCCTTAGCTGAAAAGATGAGAAAAGAGATTCCAGATATTTTATTTTCTACAGATATTATTGTTGGCTTTCCAGGCGAGACAGAAGAAGATTTTGAGAATACATTAGATGTTGTAAGAAAGATGAATTATGAACAAATTTTTATGTTTATATATTCAAGAAGAGTAGGAACTGTAGCAGATAAGATGGAAAATCAAATCCCAGAAGAGATAAAACACAAAAGGTTTGAAAGACTAAAAAAACTTTATGATGATAATGTATCAAAAAATAATGAGAAGTTTATAGGAAAAGTAGAAAAAATTTTAGTAGATGGAGAAAGTAAGAATAATGAAAATATGTTTACAGGAAGAAATGATGCAAATAAAGTAATTATTTTTGAAGGAAGCAAAGATTTGATAGGTAAAATGATTAATGTAAAAATTACAGAAGAACATAAATGGTATTTAAAGGGAGAAGTTGAAGGAAAATAATGAAAAAAGAAAATGAGTCAAGTTTAGATAATATCAATACAGATGATTTATCACCAATGATGCAAAATTATATGGCAAAAAAAGAAGAATATAAAGATTGTATATTATTTTACAGATTAGGTGACTTTTACGAGATGTTTTTTGATGATGCTATTTTAGCATCAAGAGAACTTGAGATTACTTTAACAGGAAGAAATTGTGGTTTAGAAGAAAGAGCTCCTATGTGTGGAGTTCCTTTCCATGCTGCAGAGATTTATATATCTAAATTAATAAACAAAGGTTATAAAGTTGCAATTTGTGAACAATTAGAAGATCCTAAAAAAGCTAAAGGAATGGTAAAAAGAGATGTTATAAGAGTTGTAACACCTGGAACTGTTATAGAATCTAATATGTTAGATGAAAAGAGAAATAATTTTATAATGTCTATTGTAAAAAAAGGTTTGTTTTTTGGTATAGCAGTATGTGATGTAAGTACAGGTGATTTTTATGCAACACAAATTATTGAAGATAATAATTTCTTTAAATTACTAGATGAAATTGCAAGATACCTTCCTGCAGAGATAGTAGTAAATTCAATGATGAAAAATTCAGAAGTAGAATTAAATCAGATTAAAGATAGATTAAATCCATGTATTACAGAATTAAAAGAAGAAGATTTTTCAGAAGATACTGATTTTATATCTAATATGTATAATATAGTAGATTCTTCTGGAAGAAAGTTTACTGATTATAAATCACACCTTCTTGTAGTAGCTGCAATTAATGGATTAAATAATTATTTAACTGAAACACAAAAAATAAAACTTGAACATATAAATACTATTAAAATATATGAGACTACTAAATACATGGCATTAGATATCAATGCTAGAAGAAATCTAGAGCTTACAGAAAGATTAAGAGATAAATCTAAAAGAGGAACTCTTTTATGGGTATTAGATAAAACATCAACATCAATGGGTGGAAGACTCTTAAGAAGATGGATAAATGATCCACTTATAGATGTTAAAGAAATAAATAATAGATTAGATGCTGTAGAAGAGTTAAAAGATAATATTATTTTAAGAGGAGATATATTAGAAGCACTTAAAAAAGTTTATGATATTGAAAGATTAGTTGGAAAAATATCTTATGGAAATGCTAATGCAAGAGATATGATTTCACTTAAGACTTCTTTAAGTAATCTTCCTGAATTAAAAAGTATTTTGAGTAACACAAAATCTAATTTACTTAATAATTTATATGAAGAATTAGATGAGCTTAAAGATGTAACAGAACTTATTGAAGAATCAATAGTAGATGATCCACCAATTACAATAAAAGAAGGCGGAATTATAAAAGATGGATATAGTAGTGAAATTGATGAATGTAGAAAAGCTTCAGTAGAGGGAAAAAATTGGATATTAAATATAGAAGCTAAAGAAAAAGAATTAACAGGAATTAAAAACTTAAAAGTAGGATATACTAAAGTATTTGGATATTATATTGAAGTTACAAAATCATTTTTATCACAAGTACCAGATAGATATATTAGAAAACAGACTTTGACAGGATGTGAAAGATATATTACAGAAGAATTAAAAGAGATAGAAGATAAAGTTTTAGGAGCAGAAGAAAAGATAACATCACTTGAATATGATGAATTTACTAAAATAAGAAATAAAATCTCTAGTCAAATTGAGAGAATTCAAAAAGCTTCTAATATAGTAGCAACTGTAGATGTTTTATCTGATTTTGCTTTAGTTGCTGATGATTATGGATATAATAAACCAAAAGTAGATAATGAAGATGTGATAGATATAAAAGATGGAAGACATCCAGTAGTAGAAAGAATGGTAGAAAGAGGAACTTTTGTTGAAAATGATACATTTTTAAATGAAACTACTGATAGACTTTCAATTATTACAGGTCCTAATATGGCAGGAAAGTCTACATATATGAGACAAGTAGCTTTAATTTGTCTTATGGCTCAAATAGGATCTTTTGTACCTGCAAGCTCATGTAAAGTTGGCGTTGTAGATAAAATATTTACTAGAGTTGGTGCATCTGATGATTTAAGCATGGGGCAAAGTACATTTATGGTAGAAATGATGGAAGTTTCTACTATATTAAGAGAAGCTACAAGAAAAAGTCTTGTAATATTAGATGAAATAGGAAGAGGAACTTCCACATATGATGGACTCTCTATTGCGTGGGCTGTTGCTGAATATATGGCAAATCCAGAGACTGCAGGATGTAAAACTTTATTTGCAACACATTATCATGAACTTACAAGTTTAGAAGAAAAAATAGATGGGGTAAAAAATTATCAAGTTGCAGTTAAAGAAAAAGGAGAAGATATAGTTTTCTTAAGAAAAATATTACCAGGAGGAACAGACGAAAGCTATGGTATTCATGTAGCAAGACTTGCTGGAGTTCCTAAAAAAGTAATATCTAGAGCAAATGAGATATTGAAAACTTTAGAGAAAAAGGTTAAAATAAGAGAGAAGCAAGAAGAAAAAGAAATGAAAAAACAAGTTAGTGGACAACTTGATATGTATAATTATAAATTAGCAGATGTAGCTTCAGAACTTGATAAAATAGATGTAAATGAACTAACACCTATAGAGGCACTAAATGCTATTGTTAAAATAAAAGAAAAATTAAAATAGAAAATAAAAATAAAAATAAATAAATGATAGCAAGAAGTAAAAAAATAAATGTAAATATTAATAAATTTACTAAGGAGGTAATTTATGAACTGTCCAAAATGTGGTGAAGTATTAGAAGATGGCATGAGATTTTGTACTAAATGTGGTACAAATATTGAAGAGGCATTAAAAGAAGAAAAAGAAAAAATAAGACTTGAAGCTGAAAAACTAAAGAAAGAACAAGAAGAAAGAGAAGCAAAAAGATTAGAATATGAAAAAAGAGAAAGAGAGCTAAAAGAAGAAGCTGAGAGAAGAAGACAAGAAGATGAGAAAAGACAAAAAGAATTAAAAGAAGCAGAAGAGAGAAGAAAACTAGAAGAAGAGAAAAATAGAGAAGAATTAAGACTAGAAAAAGAAAGACTAGAAGAGGAAAAGAGAAAAATCGAAGAAGAAAAACGTAAATTAGAAGAAGATAAATTAAGAGCAATAAGAGAGGCTGAAGAACTAAAAAGAGCAAAAGAAGAAAATGAAAATAAAGAAAAATTAGCAGAAGAGAATAAAGAAGATATAAAACCTAATATAGAATCTGAAACAAAAGAAGAGCCAAAAATACCAAAAGAAGCTGAATTTAAACCAGCAAAACAACAAGAAACAGTAGTAAAAAAGAAGAGAAAAGGCTTTATAAGAAGATTTTTTGATAGATTAATTTTACTTATTGTAATTTTAGCAATTTTAATTGGTGGAATTTACTATTTAAATCTTAAAGGATATCTTCCTGAACCTGTTTCTAATGAGATAAATAATTTACTAGATCAAATAGAAAAGGTAAGATCTGGAGAAAAAGAAGAATATAAAAATATAGAAGATAGTGAAAATGCTGTAGAAGAAAACAAAGTAGATGATGAAAATACTTCTAATGAAGAATGGGTTGTAGAAAATACAATAGAAGCAGATGATATTGAAAATTTGAACAAAGATGTTTCTGCTATTGTTAAAGATGGGAAATATGGAATCATTGATAATGAAACAGGAAAAATTTTATTAGATACTAAATATGAAAATGTTAGTATTGTAGCAGGACAAATTATAGTATCTGACAATGGAAAAAAATATTCAGTTGATTCTAGATATCAATTAGGAGAAGAGACAAATATTTTAGAGAATACAATGAGATTAGAGTATTTATATAATACGTTAGATAATAAAGCTTATGTATATACAGGAGAGAATTCTTTAAGAGAACTTTCAAAATCTGAAAGTCTATCATCAGACATGATAATTGTTGAAAGTGTAAATATAAGAGAAGACGATATGAGTATTTCAAATGATGAAATAGAAGTAGACTATGATAAAATAGATCATTTAGGAATGTACGGAGTGTATAGTATTAATGACAATAAATTAGTTTCTGAATGTGAGTATGATAAAATTTATGAATATTCTGAAGGTTTTGCAGCTTATAAAAAAGAAAATGTTTCAGGATATTTAGATAATCAAGGTAAAGATATAGGAATTACATTCGAAGAGACAAGAAATGTATATGATGGACTATCATGGGTAAAAAAAGATGGAAAATGGGGATTATATAAAGTTACTAAATAATTAAAGTTTGTATAAACGAGAAAATAAGAGCTTAGCTCTTATTTTTTTGCTATTTAATTGCTTGAATAGTTTACATAAAAATGGTATAATTAAAGAGTAACCGTTGGTTTATTTATATATTTTTAAGGAGGTAGACAATATGTCTAATG
>CALWZY010000032.1 GCA_944386155.1 uncultured Clostridia bacterium
TCCATACAGAAGACGGAAGATTTGCGGTTGTAGCAAGAAAAATTGAAAAATAAAATAAACTATTTATAATATAAAAGAAAGCAGGAGTTATTCCTGCTTTTTATGTATGCATAAAACATATATAAAGAGTAGAAATAATTCCTGCTACAAATATTTTGATAAAATTACTACTTACTAAAATATTAATAAATAATAATTTTTAAGCATAATTGTTTAAGAAAATAAACTATTTACCAATCATTTGGTTTTCAGCTTGTTGAATCATTTTCTTAACCATGTTTCCACCTATTTTACCAGCATCTTTTGCTGATATATTACCATTGTATCCATTTTTTAAATTAACACCAACTTCACTTGCTACTTCATATTTGAATTTTTCTAATGAATCCATAGCTTCTGGTACTAATCTTCTATTACTGTTGTTTGATGACATTTGTTTCACCTCCTGGGTTTTAAATTGAAAAAACAAACAAATGCTTTTTCAATAATTATCATGTGTAATTTATTAAAAAATAAACTGGTAATTTTTTCAGATATAAAATAAATTTGTGTTGAAAAATTTTTACTTAATGATATAATTAAAATTACTCTATAGAAATTAAAGAAAGTGGGTTGTTATTTTTATGTATAAGTTAGTGGCTGTCGATTTAGATGGAACTTTACTAAATTCTTATGGAGAAGTACCACAAAAGACAAAACAAGGAATAAAAGATGCATTAAGTAAAGGAACTGAAATTGTTTTAGCTTCAGGAAGACCGATTAGTTCAGTAGAAACTTTAGCAAATGAGATTGGAGCAAATAGATTTTTAATATCTGGTAATGGAGCTGTTGCATATGATATATCTAATAAGGAAATAATATATAATAAATTCCTAACAAAAGAACAAGTACTTAACATAATAGAAGTTTGTGAAGCAAATAGTATTTATTATAATATTTATACTGAAAATGAAGTTATAACAAAAGCATTAAATTATAATACATTATTTTATTATAAAGAAAATGCTAATAAGCAAGAAGATAAAAGAACAAGTATAAGTATTATTTCAGATATATATGATTATGTAAAAAAATCAGAAGGCGAAAACTTTTTAAAAGTAACAGTATGTGATGATATGAAGATTATATTTAATAGTATAATCAGAAAATTAAGAACAATACCTGATGTTGATGTTTTAGATGTAGCACATATGTCTAGAAAGATTATTAAATCAGGAACAGAAGAAGTTCCAGTATTTTATTATTATACAGAAATAACAAACAAAAATGTTAATAAATGGTGTGCCTTAGAATCGATAATGCAAAGATTAAATATAACAAGAGAAGAAGTTATAGGAATTGGTGATAATATAAATGATAAGGAATTGATTGAAAATGCTGGACTTGGAGTCGCGATGGGAAATAGTGCTCCATATATAAAAGAAATGGCAGATATAGTTGTTTCAGATAATAATTCAGAAGGTGTTTTAGAAGTTTTAAAAAAATACATTTTATAATGTATTTTTTTTAACTTAAAAGAAACAAAAAAGATTACAAATACGTAACAAAAATATATTTTTTGTGTTACAACAAAAAGCAATATATTGATATACTAGTACAACTATTGTACAATATAACCAGTAGTATATTATCGAATAAAAACGAAAAAAAGTGTATATTCACTTTATAAGGAGGAAATGAAAATGGCTCAAAATCCAATGCAAAGAAAAATGACAAATTCTTTTTTACTAGGAATGTTTATTACATTACTTATAGCAGCAATAATAGTTGGACTTTTATTATTTAGAATTAATAAATTAAATACAGAGAAAGAAACATTAGAAAGTTCTCAAGTGCAAGCAACAAAAACAGTTTATGTCGCTAGAGAGACAATAGCCGAAGGTGATATTGCTTATGGAGCATCAAATGAAAATGGATCATCAGGAGCTAAAATAGAGCAAAGAATGGTTACAACAGATATTGCACAAGATCAATTACTAACATCAGAAGATTTGGAAACATATAATGAACAAACTGGAGAGACAACTGTTAATGTAATGGCAGCTAAATTTGAGATAGCACCAGGAACAGTAATTACTAAAAATATGTTGGAAAACACGGGAATAGATGATAGTGAAAGATTAATGGAATATAACATGATTGCTCTTCCATCACAGCTTTTGGAAGGAACTTATGTAGATATTAGATTATTACTTCCAAATGGTGAAGATTTCGTAGTTGTTTCTAAAAAATATGTTGAACAAGTAAGTTATACAACAATTTGGATAAAACTTTCAGAACATGAGATTGAAACATTAAGTAATGCAATAATCGAATCTTATATTATAGATGGTGCAAAATTATATGCAACAACATATTCATCACCAGAAAGTCAATCAGCTTCTAAATGTACATATGTACCAAGAGGAAACGTACAAGTTATAATTAAGAAAATGTTAGATGATGGAGCACTTGCATCAGAATTAGAAAGCACATGGAAAAAATACACAGATGATAGTTATAGAACTGTATTAGATCAATATATTGGAGAGTATGATGCTGAAGAAAGATCTGAAAGAGTTACAGAAGGTGTTGAAGAAGAATTAACAGAAATGCAAAGTGCTAGAGATACTTTCTTAGAGAATGAAGGATATTAATCGGAGGTTTTTAATGAAAAAGATTGCTTTTATAGGGGCTTATGACAAAACAGATTTATTATTATATATTGCTAAAATTTTTCAAACTGTAGGAAAAAGAATGTTAGTAGTAGATTCTACAATCCTTCAAAAAGCAAAATATATTGTTCCAGTTATAAACCCAACTAAAACATATGTAACTGAATATGAGAATATAGATGTTGCAGTTGGATTTGAGTCTTTTGAAGATATTTCTGACTATCTAGGAGTTGAAAACCTAGATAGTCAGTATGATGTAGCTTTTATAGATACTGACAATTATGAGGGATTTAATAATTTTAAATTAGCTGAGGCTGATAAAAGTTATTTTGTTACTTCTTTTGATGTATATTCTTTAAAAAGAGGGTTAGAGGTTTTTGGTGGTGTTGAAACAACTACCAAATTAACTAAAGTACTATTTTCTAAAGATATGAAAAAAGAAGAAGATGAATATTTAGAGTTTTTAGCTATGAATTATAATATTGAATGGGAAAAAGAAAGAATTTATTTTCCTTTTGAAAGAGGAGATCAAAGTATAATTTTTGAGAACCAAAGAACTTCAAGAATAAAATTTAAGAATTTGAGTTCACAATATAAAGATTCATTAACATACTTAGCATCAGGGTTATTAGAGACAGAAGGTGTATCTTCTGGAGAGATAAGAAAAGCAGTAAGAAAAATAGAAAAAGGAGTTTAAAATATGCCAGTTGTAGCTTTTTGGAGTAAAAATAATAAAGAAACAGCGCAAACATTATCAATGGTAGCAATAGCAACTCATATGGCTGTTGAACATAATTTTAAAGTTTTAATGGTAGATACATATTTTGATAATCCAACGATAGCAAATTGCTATTGGGATAATAAAGTTGTTGGACAAAATCTTGCTATTAAAAAATTAAACCAAGGAAAAATAGATTTAGGAACAGGAACATCAGGACTTGCTCAATTAGTTGCAAGTGGTAAAGATTCTCCTGACATGATAAAAGATTATACAAGAGTTATTTATAAAAATAGATTAGAAGTTTTAACTAAAAATAAAGCTAATAGTGAAACAGAACTTGCAAGGCTAGAAGGAAGTTTTCCAGATATTATTAAAACTGCAAGTAGATATTATGATTATGTCTTAGTTGACCTTCAAAAAGGTTTAAATAAACAATTTGTAAGAGACATCTTAGAGTTTTCTGATATTATCATTGTAAACTTAACACAAAGATTATTAGATTTAGATGATTTCAAAGAACTTACAGAAACAAACGATTTATTTAAATCAAATAAAGTTATACCTGTCGTAGGAAGATACGATAGATATTCAAAATATTCAAAGAAGAATATAGCTAGATATTTAGGAATTAAAGGTGAAATATCTGCTGTACCTTATAATACTTTATTCTTTGAATCAGCAAATGAGGGTATGATAAGTAATTATTTCTTAAAATTCAGAATGTCTTTAATGGATAGTTCAGATAGAAATGCTGTATTTATTCAAGATATAACTTCAACTACGAATTATATAATAGATATGGTTAAGGCACTTCAAATGGGATTCTAGAATGAAGAGAGGAGCTTATAGCAATGAATTTAAAAAATTTGATAGCAATAATTGCAGTATTTATTTTAGCAATTACTTATATTGTATATAACATTAAGAAAAAAGCTAAAGAAGAGACTGAAAATGAAGTAGAAGTTGACGATAAAACATATACACTAGATATGATGGTTAATTTCGTGAAGAAAAGACTTGACGAGATTACTAAAGTTAACTTATACGATATTGGTTTATCAGAAGAAGAATTAAAAAGAAGAAAAAATAAAAAATATGAATTAAAAAAGGCTTTAAAAGGTTGTACATATGGTGATGTTAACGATAAGAAATACATAAAAGAACTTATATATGATTTACTTGCAAAAGAATATGGAGTTAACGAAACTAATATTTCAAAATCAATTCCTTTTGATATTCCATCATTACTAACTGCACAAGATAAATTTGATGTTATAATACATGAATATAAAAAAGAATTTGGTTATGAAGCTTTAACACAGATAATTAAAAAGTATAATTTAGCAGTACTTAAATATGTAGCCGGAGAATCTAAACCTTGTTATGTTATAACTGAACAAGAAATTAGTGATATTTACGACCAAGAAAACTTCAATTTATCATTTGCAGATAAACTTGAAATCGTTGTACAAAGAATATATCAAAGATATAAAGGATATAGCAGTATTGATGAAATAAGAGATATGAATATAGATGGTGTATCTGGAGGTGTATCTGGTCTTCCAGAATCATTCTTAAGCCAAGTTGCACAAACAGATGGCGATTACTTAAGTCAAATTACAGAAGCTAAAGTTCCACGTGCTTGTGATAGTATTTGGATATTCTTCCAAGGTAAATCTATTCGTTTAGCATTTCTTTCATTCGGAACAGAAAGCGAATTAAAGAGAGTATGTCAAAATATATATAAATATAATAACCCTGGTCAGTTATCTGATACAAATGGTTATAAAATCAATGAAATGAAAGATGGTTCTCGTGTCGTTGTTGTTAGACCTAGTATGTCTGAAACTTGGGCTTTCTTCGTAAGAAAATTCGATACAAAGAGAGCAACACTAGAACAAATTGTTAGATTTGAAGGAAAGGAAGAAGCAATAGAATTATTAAAATTCTTAGTAAAAGGTGCAAGAATTATAGCACTTACTGGTGAGCAGGGTTGTGGTAAAACTACAATGCTTATGGCAATGATTGAAAATATATACGAAACAATGAACCTTCGTATTACTGAAACTGCATTCGAGCTTCACTTAAGAAAAATTTATCCAACAAGAAATATCTTATCAATGCGTGAGACAGAAACAATCGCAGGTCAGGAATGTTTGGACGTTCAGAAAAAGACTGATGGTTCTGTTAATATCATCGGTGAGGTTGCAACTGACCCCGTAGCATCTTGGATGATTCAATCTGCACAGGTTGCTTCTAAATTTACATTATTTACTCACCACGCTAAAACATTTCCTAACTTAGTAACTGCACTTAGAAACTCAATGTTAAGAGCTGGTGTATTCTCTGATGAGAAAACTGCTGAAGAGCAGGTTGTTCAAGTTTTAAACTTTGATATTCACTTAGTTAAAGACTTTAGAGGTAGAAGATATATCGAAAGAATTACAGAATGTATACCAGTTGAAGAAAAAAATGAATATACATTTGATTATAGAAAAGAAAAAACATTAGAAGGCAAAATAGAAAAATTTATGGATAACGCAACAGTTTATTTTGCAAAAACTACAAATAGAGAGCTATATAAATATCGTAACATAATGGAATTCCATGATGATGCATATGTATTAGTAAATCCTATTTCTGAAGAAAATATTAAAGGTATGAGAGAGAATATGGATGATAGTGATATCGGTGCATTTGATGCTTTTTTACAAAGAAACTGGGGCATAAAACCACAAAAATTAAGTTCTGCTGAAGTAATTGAAGATTTAGATCAAGTACCAGTTGGAGCAGAAGATATTGATGATATAACAAAAGGTAATAATTCATCAAACGATAGTACACAAAAGACAGAATAAAAAATAGACATAAAACTAAGAAAGGAGAAATCCATAAATGTCTAATGAGATGTTAGGACTATTTATCAAAGTTGTTTTAGGATTATTTGGCGTAGTAGTAGTTCGGATATTTGATTCTAAGCAAGTTTGTAAATAAGAAGAATACAAAGTTTGTTGCATCACTTGTTGAAGGAACTAAAAATTCTAAATTCTCAATGGAGATTTTCTATCAGAAGGCATATATTTATTTAGTACAAATTCCTGTACTTAGAAGATATACATTGAAATTAAGAAGACGTCTTGAGATTATAAACTTGGAAGACGAATATTTAACAAGAAAACAAGCAGCACAAATGATAACTAAAGCAATTATGTATGTTGTTCCTATAACTATTGCAATAATTGCTATTACTAAATCTAATATGTTACTTATGGCAACACTTTTAATTTTTGAAATATTCTTTATAGAGACTTTGCTTTCAGGTATGGTTGATAAAAAAGATAATCAATTATTAAGAGAACAAGTAGAAATGTTTTCAGAAATGAGACATGCTTATCATGAGTTTAACTTAGTTGAAGAAGCTGTTTATGAAGTTGCTCAAAATGATGAACTTGAGGTTTCAAGACAAGCTGAAAAAATATATGAAATATTAATTTCTGATGATCCAGAAATGGAACTTGAGAAATATTATGATATAGCACCAAATAGTTTTTTAAAGGAGTTCGCAGGAGTATCTTATTTAACAAAAGAATTTGGTGATAGAAAAGATAAGGATGGTGCATCTTTATATTTAAAGAATTTAAATAATATAACTCAGGAAATGCAAATAGAAATATTGAAAAGAGATAAACTAGACTATGTGTTCCAGAGTTTATCACTTATTGCAGCACTTCCAATATTATTTATTGAACCTATAAAATCATGGGCAATAAGTCAATTTAGTTTTACAACATCTTTTTATGAAGGTGTTGGTGGATTTGTTATGCAGATTGCTCTTATTATAATTACATATGCATGTTATATGCTTACAAGAAAGCTTAAAGATAATGGTAGTGTTAACACTGAAAGAGATATGCAAAATCCATGGGAACAAAAATTATATAAGAAAAAACCAATACATAAATTTATAAATATGATTCTTCCAAAGCCAGGAACTAAAGATTATAGATTAAAAATAAAGCTTTTAAAAGATGCTGCATCAAAATTAAAAATGGAATGGCTTTATGTTGATAGATGTATGTATGCTATTGTAGCATTTTTAATATCTTTATTTATATTCTGGCAAGTTCATAACTTACAAGTCATGTATATTTATGAACAACCAGCAGCTGACTATAACTTATTAGGTTCAATGTCAGAAAGAGATGAAGTAAAAGCTGTACAAAAAACGCAACATCGTAACATTTATATGAATAAGTATAAAAATCAACTAGGAATTACGAAAGAAGCATTACTTACAGAGATAATGGAAGATGAATTTTATGCAGGATATGAAGAAGAAGAATATGATGAAGAAGCACAGGCAATATATGATAACTTATTAGTAGTTCAAAATCAATATTTAAAAGCTTTTGAAGTATTAGTAGCATTTGGTATTGCTGGAGCAGCATACTTTGTTCCAATTTGGCTTTTAATGTTCCAAAAAATAATGAGACAAATGGAAATGGAAAATGAAGTAATGCAGTTCCAAACAATTATACTTATGCTAATGAAAATCGAAAGAGTTAATGTTGAAATGATTCTTGAATGGCTAGAAAGATATTCAAATATATTTAGAGAGCCAATTTCAAAGTGTGTTAATAACTTTGAAGCTGGTGGATGGGAAGCTTTAGAAGAGTTAAAAAATGATGTAACATTTCCACAATTAATTCGTATTGTTGAAAGTTTACAATCTGCAGTTGAAAAAATTCCAATTAGACAAGCTTTTGATGAGCTAGATACAGAAAGAGCATATTATCAAGAGAAAAGAAAAGAATCTAATGAAAGACTTATTTCTAGAAAATCTTTAATTGGTAAAGTAATTGGATTTGCACCAATGGTTTGCTTATTTGTTGGATACTTAATCATTCCTCTATGCGTAATTGGTATGTTAAGTATGACAGAAGCTTTCGATAGTATGAGTGGAATGATGTAGGAGGAATATATGGATAATGCAGTAAAAGCTCTAGAAATGGCTGGAGGAGTTTTAATTGCTATTCTTATATTAAGCTTATTTGTGTATATGTTTAATCAGGTAAGTTATAATCAAGCAATGCAAAATCAAAATGAAGAAGCTAAAAGAATAGAAGCATTTAATAAAAAATATGAAGCATATAATAAAAACATATTATATGGATCTGATGTAATATCTGTTATTAATATGGGTATAAACAACAATAGTGAAGAAACTGCTGGAGGAGAATATTCAAAGGATGATCCATATTCAATAGATGTATCATTTACATTATTAAATGACTTAGTTTTATCAGTTGAAGCTATAGATAAAGATGGAGTAGTAATAGATAATATAGTATATGAAGATGCTCCTGTACTAGAAGCTGAAGAAAGTCCATATAAGATTTCTGATGAGGATGATTTGGATAAAATTGCCTTAATAATGCCATCTGAAAATGGTGTTGTTATAGAATATAACAATAGACTTGAAACTACATTTGTTGCTAAAGGAGCTTATGAAGAATTTATAAATAGAATATTTAGATGTAGTGGTATTGAATATAATGCAACTACAGGAAGAGTTGTATCAATCTCGTTTGAAGAAATAGATACAACAAAAGAATTAGATGATGATGACGATATTGATTTTTAAAAAATTTTTAGGAGTATAATATGGAAAATGTTTATAAAGCATTACTAATGGCAGGAGCTGTTATGATAGGAGTTTTCTTATTATATAACTTTACAAGATCTATGGATACAACAACTGAATTTACTTTATCATATTCTGAAAAATTAGAAAATGATAGGATTAGACAGTATAATTCTGATTTTACAGAACATACTGGAATTCAGCTAAATATGTATGAGGTTGTTAGTTTAATAAATAAAGCTTTATATATAAATGAAAACATGGAATTTGATCCTAATACTACAGATTATATAGAAATAACATTAGATAGTGACATTGTGTTTGAAGTAAATGGTACAACTAAAAAAGGAACAAATGATTTTATAGGCGAATTTTACAATGGTTCTACTTTTGATTATGACGAATTTCATAATGCTACATTTGGATTGTTAGCTAAATATTATGATGATACAATAGATTGGAAAGAAACTACTTCTGTTTTAGAACCAAAAAGAGAAGATATACCAGCTTATAGAATGGAAATTACGGGATATGAAGACAATTTAGTATCAGATGTTAGATTTTATTCAGATGGTGTTTTTAATCCTGATACTTCTGAGGATATAGAGTAAAAATAAGAAAATTAGAAAAAAATAGAGAATATGCTTGAAAATATGTTATATTAATAATATAATCGAGGTGTATAGTGAAAAGAAACTTAATAGTAATATTGCTTATTTTTGTAATTATACTTTTAATATTATCAGTAATTTTTATTTTACAACTTACAAATATGCAAGATGTAAAAAAAGTTTATGATGAAGATATAGAATTTTTTAATAAATATCAGGATGTACAGTTCGATGTAACAGATTTTATATCTATAATGAATAAAGCAATAGAAAATAACAATAAACATGAAATACAGCAAAATGAAGAAAAAGAATATATTGAAGATGACAAGTATTCAATAAAAATATATTTAAGATTAGATGATAGAGAAGAATTAATACCTATGGAAGTACTAATGTTATCTGATAGTGGTGGATCAAAAGTTATTAGTGAACTTTTTGCAGATATAGTATATAGATATGATTCTATCGAATATCATGAATCAACAGGAAGAGTTAAAAAAATAGTTATATATGGTTTTACTAAAACAGATGAAGCAGAATTTAAACCATATGATTAAAAAAGTTTTTAATATTTCCCTTGAAAAGAGGGATGAAAATAAAGTAAAATATAATAAAGAATTTTCTAAAGAAAAAAGGAGGAAATAATAATGGAGAATGCGTCAAAAGCTTTAATTATAGCAGGAGCTATTTTGATTTCTATTTTATTAATTGCTATTTCAATGTATATTTATAATTCAGCACAAGGTACAATAAATAATGCGGCTTCAAAAATGTCAGAACAAGAAAAACAAGTTTATAATAGTGCAGTACTATCTTATATAGGAGACAATAAAAAAGGTGTAGATGTTAAATCTTTATTAGATGCAATAATTGCTTCTAATAACAATAATGCGGGTGATGCAGGAAAATTTATTTCTGTTCAAGCTGTAGATTTTAAGAATGAAAAACAAGATGTTACTGGTGTTATTTTAGGAACTGAAGATGAAAGTGGATTAGTTGACAATAATGATGATGTAGTTAATGGGTGGTCTGATAAAATGTCACAATTAAAATCTTGTGTAAATATGGGAAAAAGATATAATATAACTCCAACATATTCAACTGGATTAATAGTTAAGGTTGTAATAACTGAACAAGAATAATATACTAATAACTAGGAGTGTATAAATGGAGAATGCAACAAATGCATTAAGAATGGGGCGGAGCAGTACTTATATTTGTTCTCGCCTTTACTCTAATTATAAATATGTTTAACCAAGCAAAGTTTACAATGGATAATGTTTTGTTTTCTGTTGATGAAACTAATTATTATCAACATGTTGGAGCTACAGATTTAAATGTAACTAGAAATGTTGGTATAGATACAATTATTCCAACATTATACACATATATTACAACTACAGATGATAGTATTAGAATAAATATTGTTGATAAAAATGATAAATTAAAACAAGTCTTTGATTCTGAAATCGAAGGAGTTGTATCAGAATGTGCAAATAGAGTTGATAATGTATTAGAACCAGAGCAGATAAAAATTTTAAACAGATATAATGAAAAAGGAACAGATTTATATATGTTTGATGCAGCGTGGGTTGGAAATAATGCTTGGACTATAGATAGGATTAATGCGTATGTTTATGGATATTCTATAAAAGTAGGAGAGTCTATAATAGCATTAAACTATGAAGATAATAATTTACTTGGATTAGTAGAAAACGAAGATACAAAATTTGAAGAATCTTATGTAGAATATCAAAAAGATGGTATAATATATTGGAATGATGAACATACAGAAAGTATAGTTGTAACAGAAGGTTCTACGAAAACAATTATAACTTATAAACAAAAATAAATGGGAGGAAATATCAATGAGTGATTCTTTAATTACTATTGTAGCAATATTGGTAGCTGCAATTTTAATGTTCGCTTTTCCTTTAATGAGTATTGCAGATAGAAATGATGATATAGCTCAAACAGCAGTAGCTGCAGCTGTTTCTGATTTCGTTAATACTGTAAGAAATGAAGGAAAAATTACAGAGGAAAATTATTCAGCATTTAGATCAAAATTAGATGCTACTGGAAATGCATATGATGTAGAAATGGAAGTAAAAGTAAAAAGCTCTACAATAGGAAAGAAGACATCTTGGCTTTCTTCTACTACAGTAGGATCTAGTGTATATTATTCTGTATACACATCACAAATAATGGAAGAAGTAGAAGATGAGGCAAAAGATAATACTTATAAATTAAAAGAAGGAGATATATTCTCTGTTACTGCCAAAAATCAATCTTCAACTTTAGCTCAAGTACTAAAGAATGCATTTTATTCTGTAACTGGACAAGGTACACAAATAGTAGCACAATCTTCAGGAGTTGTTCAAAGTACAGGAAACTAAATGAAAAGGATTTTATAAATGAAATTACCTAATTTAGCAATTATATTTATTATAATTATATTACCATTATCTGTTGTATTATCAACATACATGCAACTTCAAATAGATGTACTTAATAAAAAACAAGATTACAGTACAAAGTTGCTTGATGCAACATATGATGGTATTCTTTCTTTTGAATTAAATAGTTTAAGTCTTGATAATGTTGCTGGTGAATCAGTTAAATCATATGTTCAAGATGCTGTCAGTACTTTTTTTACCACTATGGCAATAAATATGGGATCTTCAGGTGCTGAAGATTCATTGATTCAATCTTATGTTCCAGCTATTTTATTTACAACATATGATGGATATTATATTTATTCACCTGTTAGAACAGATAAAGTTTTAATAGACTATGATAATAGTGGTATGGCAGTAGTAGATGATATGGGTGAAGTATTGTATGATGACGGAAAAGATGGATATATTAATCCAATTAAAGATAATGAAACATATAGTACAGATGGTGCAGCATTAGAATATAATTACATGGTTAAGCCATTTATTTATTATAGCGGAACATATTCAAATACAAATAATCCGGAGAACATTAGAAATGGAGATTACATTTTAGTTGTTAATTATTCATTAGATAACCATGTAGCTTTATATGGAAGATATGGAGATGGTTCAGAAACAAGAACTATTAGTAAATCTGGATATTTAATAAATTTAGAAAATACTAAAATCGATATAAGTGGAGATTTTTATGTTTTAGGAAGTTATGAAGGATCAGATAATCCTGATGAATCTGAAAAGTCATTTAAAATTTCATATAATTCACTAGACGAAGAAAAGTGGATTGATTTAATTGAATGTTATGAAGCTAATTATCAAAATGGTGAAGTTGTAATAAATAAACCTAATACATATATTGGAGACGAACAATATCAAAGTGGATTTGTTTATGGTGATAATGGAAAATATATAATAAGAGGACATAGAGATAATAAAAGCCAAATATCAGGAAAGTATCAAATAATAAATAAGTATACCGAAATGAATAGTACAGCCAATAGAGATAATGGTGGAGAAGCAATAATAGATTATACTTTAAAATTAGAAGAAGCAAATAATGAAAATTACATTAATGTTTCAGTTAATGGTTGTGAAATAAAAGATAGAGATGCTAAAGAATATTATCTTAAAGCATATTTCTTTTCAAACTGGGTTCAAAGAGAATTCGGAGAAGGTGGAAAAGCTGAAGTAAAGATTTCAGATATAAAAACTGTATATGACAATGGAGATGATCAGAACTGGACAGATACTCAGATAAAAGTTAATAATCAAGGTATTGAAGAATATACAGGAGATGATCCTTTATTCCAATTAGATAATCCAGCACAAGATCCAGAAAAAGATGATTCAATATTCACTCAACATAAAAGACAAGTAATACAAAACTCTATACAGTATAATTTAAATTCTGCTATATCTACATATAATGAATATTATAGTGGTACTACTGATTTTAGTATGCCTGTATTTACTGCTGATGATTGGGATAAGATACTTACTAAAGTTTCTATGGCGACATTTATGCAAGGTGTCCCATGTGGTGGAAGTATATGGGGAGATTATGCAATAGCAACAAGTACGAATAATAAGGTTTTTGTTAATGAAACAAATTTATTCTTTATAAGTGATATAGACAAAAAGAGTGATATGATAAGTTCATATCATACCGTTGATTGTAAAAAATTATACGATGAAGTAAAAGAAGCAATCGATAATGGAAAAACACCAGAAGTATATGCAGATATGAGTTTTGAATATGCTTATGATGCAAGTGAAGAACAAGCTCAATTATTTGTATTAAAAGAAGGAGATAAGTATAAAAAGTATTACATGCTTGGAACTGAATGGTATACATGGAATGGTCAAAAAATTCCAGATACAGAAACTAGTTTGTTAAATCAGCTAAATACTTCTAGAATACAAGTAAGAAGTGCATATGTTGAGCTTGATGAGGATTTACCAAACTTAAGAAAACAATTAGGATATTTAGTTTATGATAATGGTTATCAATACTTTAAATATGGCAAAGAAGATGAAAATGGTTATCTTGTTAAGTTCGAAGCTGACGTAGAACCTGGTTATGATCCAACAAAGACAGAAGAAACTTCTTTGACTGACTCTGTAACAGAATCAGTATTATTATATGATCATATGAATGTTGATTGTTATTGGTGTATGATGAGTGCAAATTATGAGTCTTTTGATTTTATGGAAAATTATGAAACAGATGAAGCTAGTAAAGCAATAGCAACAGCATGGTATACATATATTGCTAAATACAAAAATAATCAGTTTAATATGACTGATGCAATACAAAGATAATTATTTATGAATTTTTATATTAATATTATCAGATAAATTGGTTAAAATAATTTCTAAAAGGAGATATTTTAGTTAAATGAAAAAAAGTCTGATAATATTAATATTTTTTTTGCTTTTTATATTATTTTATACATGTAATATTGATAATATTCCAGAATCAATAGTTTTACTTAAAAATGAAAAAATTAGTATAAATACTTTATATGGTATTGAATTTAAAGAAGAAAATTATGTGAATACTTCTACTTCTTCTTTAGGAGAAAGTAGCATAAAAAAAGTAAATGTTACATTAGGAGGAATAAAAGTAAAACAAGTAAATGTAACAATTCTTCCTGAAGTAGAAGTAATACCAATTGGAAAAATAGTAGGGCTTAAACTGTATACAAGTGGAATTCTTGTTGTAGGAATAAATGAAAATATATTAAATGAATCTGATATTAAAGAAGGAGATGCAATAATAAGTATTAATAATGAAAAAGTAGAGTCTATAGAAAATATAAAAAGCATTGTTGAAAAATCTAATGGAGAAGATCTACTAGTAAAGTATATAAGAGATAATGATGAGATTTTAGTATCTACAATTTCTCCTGTAAAAACAGAAGATAATAGTTATAAGCTTGGACTATGGGTAAAAGAAGGTGCTACTGGAGTTGGTACTATTTCATTTTATAATCCAGAAACAAATGATTTTGCTGCACTAGGACATGGGGTATATGATAAAGATACAGGCGAATTATTAAAAATAGAGGAAGGAAGTCTATTAAACTCAAAGGTAATTTCAATTTCTAAAGGAGAATATGGTATGCCAGGAGAAATAAAAGGAGCTTTAATAGAAGATGATAAGTTAGGAGATATAGAAAAAAATACTGAATTCGGAATATATGGAAGTTTAAACATTAATAATATATCAAGCAATGATAAAATTAAAGTTGCAAGTAGAAGTGAAATAAAGAAAGGTCTAGCATATATATTATGTTCTATAGATGGAAATGAACCTAAAGAATATGAAATTGAAATAGAGAATATTAATATAGAAAATAATATAAATAATAGAAGTATGAAGATTAGAATAACAGATGAGGAATTAATAGAAAAAACAGGTGGAATAATATGTGGAATGAGTGGATGTCCAATTATCCAGAACGGAAAACTAATTGGTGTAGTAACAAATGTATTAGTAAATAATTCTGAAGTAGGATATGGTGTTTTTGCAGATTTAATGTTAAAAGAAATGATAAAATAACAGGTATAAGAAATACCTGTTATTTTCTATAATATAGTCATAATTTAATTTTATTTTTGTAATTAATTTTCCTTGCCAACTATCATTGGTCCGATTTCAGTTACTGTTCCAGCACCTAAAGTAAGTACAAAATCATTTTGCTCTGCATGTGTTCTTACATAATTTGCAATTTCAGTAAAATCTTTTATATATAAAGCTTCTTTCCCCAGAGAATGAATCTTATTTACTAAATCTTTAGCAGATATATCATATGTGTTTTGTTCTCTTGAAGCATATATATCTGTAATAATTACATTATCAAATTTAGATAAAATATTTGCAAAAGCTTCTAAATGAGTTTTGGTTCTACTATAAGTATGTGGTTGGAATATTACCCAAGTCTTATTGTATGGTCTATTTTTGATAGCATTTAATGTAGCTTCGATTTCTGTTGGATGGTGACCATAATCATCATATACACTAAAACCTTTATATGATCCAACATACTCAAGTCTTCTGTGGGCTCCTGTGAATTTTGCAAGTCCAGTTACTATAGCTTGTTTATTAATTTTATAATAATCGCACATTGCAATACAAGATAAAGCATTTAATACATTATGATATCCAGCAACAGATAATTTTATATGTGAATAAAACATATTATTATGATATACATCAAATTCTGGAAAACCAAATGAGTTATATCTAATATTTTTTGCTACAAAATTTGCTGCAGTATTTTTTATACCATAAGTAATAAATGTACCTTTAACATG
The DNA here is from genome assembly GCA_944386155.1 of uncultured Clostridia bacterium. Taxonomy (GTDB): domain Bacteria; phylum Bacillota; class Clostridia; order TANB77; family CAG-508; genus UMGS1994. The sequence continues at coordinate 16,410 of CALWZY010000032.1, forward strand.
AGATTTTAATTGTAAACAATTTTGATCATCTGCATTTGTTACTAAAACACCATTTTCAGGGATTAACTCAGCATATTTAATAAAAGCTTTTTTTATATTTTCAAATGTTTTAAAATAATCTAAATGATCATTATCTATATTTAATATTATTTCAGCTTTTGGTGAAAACTTTAAGAAGTTTTCCATATATTCACAAGCTTCTAATATAAAATAATCACTATTTCCAACTGTATAATTACCATTTATTTGTTTTAGTATAGCACCAACTTGTATAGTAGGATCTGTATGTGCTTCTAAAAAGCAAAGAGCAATCATAGATGTTGTTGTTGTTTTTCCGTGAGTACCAGAAATACATATACTTTCTTTAAATTTTCTTGTTAAGAATCCAACAAATTCACCACGATTTATTAAAGGAATATTACATTGTTTTGCAATTACTATTTCTGGATCACTATCTTTAATTGCAGCAGAGAATACTATTAAATCTGCATTTTTTGAATTAGTAAGATCATGACCTATAGTAACTTTTATTCCTGATGCTACTAATTTATCTGTATATTCACTTTGACACATATCTGAGCCTGTAACTGTATAGCCCCAATTTAATAGAGTTTCAGCTATAGCACTCATACTAACTCCACCTATACCAATAAGATGGATATGTTTAATATTATCTAAATTTTCTAGTTTGTAATTCATAAAAACACTTCCCTTAATTTCAATATAAGAATTATATACTGTTTTATTATATTTTTCAAGGAAAATTGTGTTAAAGATAATAATTTATAAAAAAATAATAAAATTTTTAAGTGAAATTAATGTAAAAATAAGAAGGAAAAAATTTTTTTTTGGAGAATAATAATAATGTACATATAAATATAAAATATGTATAAAATAATAAAAAACATTGGAAGGCGGTGCTCAAATGCAAATAACAGATGTACGTTTAAGAAAAGTTAATTCAGAAAACAGAATGAAAGCTGTTGCTTCTGTAACATTCGATAATGAATTCGTAGTTCACGATATCAAAGTTATCGAAAGTCAAAATGGGTTATTTATTGCTATGCCTAGCAGAAAAATACCTAATAGTGGAGAGTTCAAAGATATAGCTCATCCAATCAATCCTGAAACTAGAGAGAAAATACAAAAAGCTATTTTAGAGGCTTATGAAGCTCCAGAAACAGAAT
>CALWZY010000033.1 GCA_944386155.1 uncultured Clostridia bacterium
AAATTGCTTTTTTATGTAAAGTATAGTATAATAGTTGCGTAACAATGAGGATTTGATATATTTATAGGAGGAAGCATATGGTTGAAGTAAAGCTCCCTAAAGAATTTATCAAAGGTGATGAAGTGCGGAAGATGGTTCTTACAGAAATAGACGAGATTCAGTACTTATGTGTAGAACCGCATACGACAATCACAATGCATGGTCATGATGATCAGTGGGAAGTGTGGATTTGGCTTGAAAAGGGCGAAGCATTTATCTGCCCCAAAGGCAATAGTCACGAGCTGGTTAATGAAAGTGATGGAAAAGTGAAAATCTTGGCTATCAAAGGATGTCAGGACTATTCGTATGTTGAGCTTGCAACATTTTTTGCAAAGCTTGGTCTTGTACCTCACGCAGCATCTTTGAAAATTGCATGATGTATCAAAAGTTAGGTGGCATGGCTAAGGCTGTGCTACCTACAAAAGCAATTGTTATAGATTTGACAAATATGATATAATATTTATGCAAAATATTTGTGTATAGGAGAATGATATGGAAAACGAAATTAAGAAATTAAGAGAAGAAATTAATTTTTACAAAGAATATGACAACAAATATATTGTTACTAAATCAAAAAGTGGAGATACAATTCGTAAACTTATTAAATATGATGATCATATGATGAGAATACTAGATTTAGAAGTTGAAAACTATGCAAAGATATTTGAAAAAGAAGATGATGAAAAGAATATAATAACTTATATATTACTTGAAATATATGCATTAATTAATTATCCAGTATTATTAGATTTTAATAAATTTCTAAGATATTTAGAAGCAAATAGAACTCGTATAGAAGATGATGACGAAATTATGGCAAAACTTTCAGTATGTTACAAGTTATTGGATTCAAATAGAATAATAGATAAAAGTGACATATTAAGCTTTTTAAGTGAAGGATATAAAAACTTTGCTGAAAATGATAACAAATCAGATATATTTATAAATGTACTTCCTAAAAAAGATATAATTAGAATAGTAGAAAATGATGAAGTAGTAGATGAAATAGATACAGTACTAAGATATTTGATTTTTACAGGAAATGAGGAAAATACAGGAACTATAAGAAATAAATTAAATTTAAAATTAGCGAGTGATGAAGAGGAAAAGAGTTTATTATTATAAAACAAGTAACAAATAAAAAAACGAATAATTTGTTATTTGTTTTTTTATTTTTATATGATATAAAATAAGTAAAATTACATAAAATATAAAATTTTATGATTTTTTATTTTGGAGGTTATTATGAAAATAATTTATGGTACAGGAAATAAAGATAAAGTAGTTGCATTTAGAAAAATATTAAAAAATCTACATATAGATGCAGAGGTTGAGACTTTGAAAGATATAGGATTTGATAGAGAAATAATAGAAGATGGTAAAACTTTTGAAGAAAATTCACAAATCAAAGCAAAAGCTATAAAAGAATATTGTAATGAAAAAGATATTCATGGAAGAATAATAATAACTGATGATGCAGGACTTTGTATTGATTATTTAAATGGAGATCCAGGGGTTCATACAGCAAGATATGCAGGAGACCATGCTCCACAGATAGATAGTATAAATAAAGTTTTAGAAAATATGAAAGATGCAAAAGGTGATGAAGAAAGAAAATGTACTTTTGTATGTGTATTAACAGCAATTCTAGATGACGGAGAGATGATTGTTAAAAGAGGAGAGTGTTTTGGAAGAATTGCAAAAGAAGCAGGAAAATTAGGAGGACTTACTTATTCACCGATATTTATACCAGAGGGATTTGAAAAACCAATGAGCGAAATGGATGAGGAAGAGTATGCAGAGAGTCATAATCATAGGGAAAAAGCTATGAGAATGATTGCAAAAGAACTTAAAAAAAGAAATTTATAAAAAGCGAACAAATGTATTGACAACTTATAAAAATATTAGTATTATATCTATACAAACAAATGTACGAAAGGAATAATTTTATGATAGATACATTACATATAAAAAATATAGGTATAATCGATGATATGTCAGTTAATTTGCATGAAGGCTTTAATGTACTAACAGGAGAAACTGGAGCTGGTAAAACATTAATTATTGATTCTCTTCAAATATTAGCAGGTGGTAGATTTTCAAAAGAAATGATTAGAAGAGGAGAAAAAAATTCATATGTAGAGGCTTCTATTTATATAAAAAATGAACAAGGTGAAGAAGAAAATATAATTGTTTCAAGAGAAATAAATATAGCAGGAAGAAATCTATGTAAAATAAATGGAAGACTAGTTACTGTTAATGAACTTAAAGATTTTATGCAAAATATAATAGATATTCATGGACAAAATGATAATCAAACAATATTAGATCCTAAGAGTCATATTGAGTTTTTAGATGATTATATAGGAAATGAGATTACGATTATTAAAGCTGAATATAAAAAACAATATGATATGTATTTGAAAGTAAAATCAGAGCTTAAACAGAACTATGGAGATGACAAAGAAAAGCAAAGAAAGATAGATTTGCTTAGATATCAACTAAATGAAATTGATGAAGCTGGTTTAAAAGAAAATGAAGAAGATGAAGTAGAAAGTAAACTAAGAATTATCAATAATTCTGAAAAGATATCATCAAATTTAAATGAAGCTTATTATGAATTGAGTGATAATATTTTAGGAAGTTTAAGTAATGTACTTAAATCAATAGACAAGATTTCAAATATAGATGATAAATATTTAGATTTAGCTTCAAGGATTAGAAGTTCTTATTATGAACTTGAAGAATCTGAAAGAGATTTAGATTCATTTAAAGATGATATTGAATATGATGAAGAAGAAAAACAAAACTTGGAGAGAAGATTAGATTTAATTCAAGATTTGAAAAGAAAATATGGAAACAATATTTTAGAAATACTAAAGTATAGAGAAAAAATAGAGAAAGAATTATTTGATATAGAAAATTTAGATGAATATATAAATAAGCTAAAAAAAGATAAAGAGAATATTGAAAAATGCTTATTTGAGTTATCAGATAAAATGAATACTTTAAGAAGAAAAGTCTCAAAAGAATTATCTGAAAGAATAAATTTAGAATTATATGATATGGAAATGAAAAATGCTAAATTTGAAGTTAGTATTTTAGATGAAGAAAAGTTTAATATTAATGGCTTAAATAAAGTAGAATTTTTAATTATAACTAATGTAGGAGAAGAAGCAAAGCCTCTTATAAAAATTGCATCAGGTGGTGAGATGTCAAGAATAATGCTTGGAATTAAAAAAGTATTATCAGATGTAGATAAAGTTCCAATATTAATATTTGATGAAATAGATACTGGAATTAGTGGTGTTGCTGCAAAAAGAGTAGGATATAAGATTAGAGAGATTTCTAAAAAACATCAAGTAATATGTGTTACTCATTTAGCAACAATAGTAGCAAAAGCAGATTATAATTATTTTATTTCTAAAAGTGTTGATAATGATAAAACAAAGACATCTATTAAATTACTAGATGAAGATGAAGTAATAAAAGAGATTGCAAGAATTTCTACAGGAGAAGTAACAGAGATTTCAATGAAACACGCAAAAGAACTTAGAAAAGATAGAGTAGCTTAAAAGAAGTAAGATAATAATTATAAATAATGATATAAAAGGGGGAGGGCCCCGGCACGTACTGTGCCGGAGCCCTCTGTTTTAACGCTATTTGTAGGAAAAATACTCCTCTGCGATATAGGCTGCGTATCCAATGTAGGTTGCCGGGGTGAGTCTTGAAAGAGTTTCCTTATCCTCGGCGCTGAGGAACGAGAGCGAGGCGACAAACTTCAGGATGTCTTCCTGAGAGATGTCTTTGCCACGGGTCATTTCCTTCAGTGTGTTGTAGGCTTCGGACATGCCATACTTGCGCATCATGGTCTGGATAGGTTCAGCCAGGACTTCCCAGCTATTGTCCAGATCATTTTTGATTACGTCAGTATGCACCTCGACTTTCTTGAGGCCACCGAGAGTCTGACGAATAGCCTGGAGAGAATATCCAAGGGCCATTCCCAGATTTCTCATCGTTGCAGAGTCAGAGAGATCTCTCTGCATACGAGAGCGAGGAAGCTTGTCGGAAAGCGCGAGGAGAACTGCGTTAGAAAACCACACAGAAGCCTCAGAGTTTTCAAACCGGATCGGGTTTACCTTATGCGGCATCGTGGAGCTACCGACTTCTCCCTTAACAGGGATCTGCTTGAAGTAGTCCATACTGATGTACAGCCACATATCCAGATCGAAGTCGATGAGAATATTGTTGAAGTGACGAACTGCGTCACAAATCTCACAAATATAGTCATGCGGCTCAATCTGAGTGGTGACCGGGTTAAACTCCAGTCCGATATGACCTGTTACGAAATCTTCCGCAATTTCAGGCCAGTTCTCTTCGGGGAAGGCAACTGAATCTGCCGAATAGTTTCCGGTCGCGCCGTTGAACTTTCCGTAAATCGGAATGCACTTGAGGTTTTCGATTACCTCACTAAGGCGAGAAGCGTAAACCATGAATTCCTTGCCGACAGTTGTCGGAGTTGCCTTCTGACCATGCGTGTGTGCAAGCATAGGCGTGCTCGCGTACTCATGAGCGAAGTCATAAATCTTTTCTGAGACAGCCTCCATCTCAGGGATAATGACATCGTTCAGTGCGGACTTGATCATGAGCCCATAAGCCAGATTCGTGATGTCTTCGGATGTGCATCCAAAGTGAATAAAGCTTGTGAACTTTTCAAGTCCAAGTGCCTTGAATCTCCGCTGCAGGAAAATTTCCACAGACTTGACGTCGTGGTTTGTTTCCTTTTCGATGTCGGAGATCTCCTCGAAATCATCCAGAGAAAATTCCTCTGAAATGCTTCGAAGAATGAGATTCATCTCCGGATCATACTCTTTCAATATATCCGAAGAACTCAGCTGCTCAGTAAGAGCAATGAACCATTCCACCTCCACTACGGTACGATGCGCCTGAAGCGCAAAGGTTGAGAAGTATGGCCAGAGCGAAGTAGCGATTCCTACATACCGCCCGTCCAGAGGACAGAGCGAAAATGCAGACGCTGCTTTAAGTCTCTTGGCCACCTCCTGCTGCAAATTGTCCATGTACATTTAAAACATCCCCTTTCTAATTGTTAGTCAACTATTGTACTTCTAAGATGTCTTGCTTAATTAGAAATATAATAGCTGTCTTACAGGACAAGAAAAATTATAACATAGTTAACATAAATATGCAATATATTATTGAAGAAATACAAAGTTCGTAGTATAATCTATATAATTTAAATTAAGAGGTATTTTATGTTAAAAGATTTATGTTTTGAAGTAATACAAACATGTCCAAATAATTGCAAATTTTGTTCTTCAAATTCATCTATAAAAGAAAAAAAGATTATACCAATAGATGTGTTTAAAAAAACAGTAGAACATTTTATAAAAAATGGTGGAATTGAAGAAATATCTATATCAGGAGGAGAGCCATTTTTACATCCAGACTTATTTGAAATGGTAAGGTTTTGCAAAGAAAATAATATTAGAACAGTTATATTTACAAGTGGAATAAAAAGAAGTGAAAAACTATCAGAAGAAGAAATATCTGCATTAATAAAAGAGTGTAGTTCTAGTATTGAAGAAATAGAGAGATATGAACCTTGGAATGAAAGATCAAAAGAAGGAATAAGAAAGTTTTATGAAAGAATGATACAAGGAACTGATTTTTCTGCAATTTCTAACGAAGAATTTCAAAAATTAAAAGCTTTAGGTTTAGATAAAATAGTTTTTGACTATCAAGCTGCAGAAGAAGAGACATATAATATGCTTATGGGAACAAGATCTCTTATGACAGATGTAATAACTTCAATGATTAGAGCAAGAATGAACGGACTTAAAGTAGATGTGCATTTTATACCAATGAAATCAAATTATAGAGAATTTAAGGATATACTAGAATGTTTAGATATAGCAGGAATAGATAATATAAGTCTTTTAAATTTTGTGCCTCAAGGAAGGGGAAAACAAAATAAAGATTTATTAATGCTTTCTGATGAAGAGATGAGAGAATTTTCCGAAATATTTCAGGAGGCAAGAAGAAATTATAATGGAAAGATAAGAGTTGGAATACCACTTCTTGGTGATGTTTCTCATAGTTGCACAGCGGGAACAGAAAAATTAGATATTAAATATGATGGAACAGTACTTCCATGTCCAGCATTTAAGGAGATTGATGCAGATATATTAAAGAAACATGGAATTACTTTATATAATATATACGAAGATTTAGATAGCATAATTGTTCCAGGAGGAAAGAGAGGGCGTCCATTATGCAGAGAGATTTATAAGTTTAGTTCAATGCTAAGACCAAAAGACGGAAGTGATAGATAAAATAAATTATATTAATATAGTATAGTAATAATAATACTACTATGGTAAAATTATAATATATTTTTTAAGGAGATTTTATAATGAAAAAAGTTATAACAATAATATTAATTATAATATTTATTTTTGTAGTGGCTATAGGAGCATTAGCTATAAAAGATATAATAGAAGAAAATAAATTAAGAGATGAATCAGAAACTTTACTTGAATTAACAAATGCTGAAGAATATGATGATAATAAAATAAATGAAGTATTGAATAGAACTGTTACAAATGGAAATTGTGCTAAAGTAGAAAAGGCTTTAAAAGAATATGTGAAAGCAGAGTATGAAGAGACAAAGAAGATTAGAAATATATTAGAAAATGAGAAAATATATAATGTACTAACACCAGAAAATTATAAAAATGACGGACCAGAATTTGAAGAATCTTTAAAATATATTGAAGATTCTAAAAACACTATAAAAGAAGCAAGCGAGAATCTTATAATATTAATGAGTGAAGAAGAAAAGTTAAAATATATAGAAAAACAAAAATTTAATGATAGTACTGATAAAGATTATTATTTGAATTTTTATAAGGAATTAATTAATGTAGATGAGAATATAAATGAAAATGATAAATTAGAAATGAGAAAATCAACAGATGAAGTTATTTTATTTTTAGATTCAATGAAAGAAATATTAGAATTTCTAAAAGAAAATAAAAATGAATGGAATGTAGAGAATAATGAATTAGTATTTACATCAGAAAAACTTTCTAATGAATTTAATACATTAGTAGATAAACTAGGGGAAGAATAAATTGAAAATTAAAATTTGTAGGTAAAGGATAATATGGAGAAAGAAGAAGTAATAAAAAGCAAGTGGACTATAAGAGGATTTACTATAGATAGAATATGTTTTTATTTTTTAATTTATAGCATATTAGGATTTATTGTAGAATCATTATTTGGTGTAGTCACAAAAGGTGTTTTAGAGAGTAGAAAAAGTTTTTTATATGGACCTTTTTGTGGTATATATGGAATAGGTGCTGTAATAATGATTCTTGCATTATACAAATATAGAAAAAATAGTAATACTGTGTTTTGGGGAGGCTTTTTTTTAGGATCTATTATTGAGTATTTATTAAGCGTTATAGGAGAATTTGTATTTAATATAAGATGGTGGGATTATTATGATAAACCTTTAAACATTAATGGAAGAATATGTGCATATTATTCTATATTTTGGGGATTACTTGCAATTTATCTTATAACATATTTTAATCCAAGGATTGATAAGTTATACCATTTCTTAAAAATTAAAATAGGAAACAAAATAATGAAGATAATTATTACAGTTTCAATTATTTTTGTTATTATAGATTGTATTTTAACAGGTCTTGCACTTGAGATGTTTTATTTAAGGACTATAGCACAAAATGATTTAAATGTAGGAGATAAAGTTCAAGTAGAAGAGTTTTATGAAAAAGTTTATAATAATAAAACACTTTCAGGTTTTATTTATACATTCTGGGGAAATGAGAAGATGCTTAAAAGCTTTCCTAATTTAAGAATTATAGATAATGATGATAAAATAATTTATATGGATAGTTTATATCCAGAAATACAAACATATTATTTAAAAGTAAAATAATTTAAAAATATAAAATAAAGAATATATAAAATAAAAAATAATCGTATTTGTTTAACTACGATTATTTTTATGTTTATAATATTTGTTTTTTAGATAAAAATTTATTTAACTATTCTTCAACTTTTTCAAATAAATCTTTTCCAACTCCACATAGAGGGCATGTCCAATCATCTGGTAATGATTCAAATGGAGTGCCTTCAGCTTCATCATCATAAATATATCCACATACTGTACATCTATATTTCATTTATTTCACCTCCTAGCATATTTCTAATATATTTTTAGAAAGTTCTTCTAATTTTAATTTACTTTCTTCATTTAATCTAGATCTAATAGTTACTAATGGATCTATGATATTAATATTCTTCATCGCTACTAAAATATCCTGCATACATTTTCCGGCTGTTGGTGCCCATGTGCCATTTTCTATAATTCCAACAGTTCTATTTTGAAAATTTCTTTCTTGAAGGTGCATTAATAATTGTTTCATAGGAGTAAATACACCAAAATTGTAGCTAGAAGCGGCAAATATTATTTTAGAATATCTAAATGCATTTGCAACTGATTCTGCCATATCAGCTCTACTTAAGTCTGAAAGAATAACTTTTTTAGCACCGTTTTTTTCAAGTATTTCTTTTAATACTTTACAGGCTTCAAAAGTGTTTCCGTGAATAGAGCTACAAGCAATAAAAATACCATCTTCTTCAGGGGTATAAGAACTCCAAATATTATATTTATTAATATAATGTTCTAGATTATCTTTTAATATTGGTCCATGTAGAGGACATATCATTTTTATATCTAGTGTAGAAGCTTTTTTTAATAGATTTTGAACTTGAAGTCCATATTTTCCAACAATATTTATATAATATCTTCTAGCTTCATCATCCCATGGTTCATCTGTATCTAATGAACCAAATTTTCCAAATCCATCTGCTGTAAATAATATTTTTTCATATTCTTCATATTCGACCATAACCTCTGGCCAATGTACCATAGGAGCCATAAAGAATTTTAATGTATGTTTTCCAAGAGATAAAGTATCACCTTCTTTTACTAAAACCTTTCTTTCTTCTAAATTTGGAATGTTAAAGAATTGTGGGATAAAAGCAAAAGTTTTATCATTTCCAACTAGTTTCATTTCAGGATATTTTTTTGATAAATATTCAATGTTATAAGCATGGTCTGGTTCTAAATGAGATATTACTAAATAGTCTGGACTTTTTCCATCTAAAGCATTTTCTAGATTATTTATCCATTCTTTTGTTTTCCTTTTATCAATAGTATCCATAACAGCTATTTTTTCATCTTTAATTAAGTAAGAGTTATAAGAGATGCCATTTGGTACATTATATTGATTTTCAAATAAATCTATTTCTTTATCGTCTGCTCCGATATATATAATATCATTTGAAATAAAAATATCTTTCATAAATCCTCCTAAAAAACTATTATATATTTCTTTTCGTATTTTATCACAATATTTGCAAAAAATCCAAATAAAAAATAAAAAGAATACAAAAATGAATGAAATAATTCAAATTGTATTCCAAAATAAAAAATTTTATTTAATTTTTTAAATTATAATTATTAAATTGAAATTATTTTGTAAATTCTTCATTTAGCTTTTCTATAGCTTTTGTTTCAATTCTAGATACATATGATCTTGAGATTCCTAGATGGTTTGCTATTTGATTTTGAGTTTGAGGTTTTGTCCCTAAAAGTCCAAATCTCATATTTAAAATATATTTTTCTCTGTCAGTTAATATTGTATTCATTTTTTCTTTTAATAAATTTATTTTTAATTTTAAATCAACAGAGTCCTCAATATTCTTTTCATTATTTTCTAAAATTTCTTGTAGTGTTACAATATTATCATCTTTATCTCTTCCAATAGGCTCATTTAAAAATATTTCAGAATTTAATTTTTTTGTACTTCTCATATACATTAAGATTTCATTATCAATACATCTTGAAACATATGTAGAGAGTTTTACTCCTTTTGAGGAATTAAAGCTATTAATTCCTTTTATAAGACCAATAGTACCTATAGAGATAAGATCATCTAGATTGTTATTATTTGAATATTTCTTAGCAATATGAGCAACAAGTCTTAAGTTTTTTTCTATTAAAATATTTTTAGCTTCAATATTTCCATTTTCAAACATTTCAACATACTTTTTTTCTTCTTCTAGTGATAATGGTTCTGGAAATAGAGAATTATTTGATATATAACCAAAAAAGAATACAGAGGTACTTAAGAAAGTTAAAAATCCAGTAATTGAAATAATTGACATTAAATATACCTCCAGTTTAATGTATATATCAAAATATATGCAGAAAAATTTTAATAGTGCGTGTCAATAAAAAAATAAAATTATGACTAAAAGCTCACATTTTGTACTAAAAGATAAAATATAAAAATAAATTTTTAAAATCTGCTTGCAATTTATTTTTATATATAGTAATATTTTAAAAAGAATTAAAAGAGGTGCAAAAAGTGGGAAGTATAATGGGAAGTTTAAAAATTACACAATTAACAGGCAAATTAGATTTGCCATCTTTTGCATTTATTTTTTTAATTTCATTTTTAATTTTATATTGTAATGTACATAAAATCACTAATTTATTTAGTGATTTTTTTGTATGCAAAAAATTTAATAAAATAGGGAGGGTAACATGAGTAAAACAGAACTAGTATTAGACGTAAACGAAAAACCAACTATTGGAAAGTGGATTATACTTGCTTTCCAACACGTATTTGCTATGTTTGGAGCAACTATTTTAGTACCAATCTTAGTAAATTCAGCAGCAGGGACAGAAGTACTTACAATACCAGTAGCATTAGTAACATCTGGTATAGGAACTTTAATTTACATTTTATGTACAAAAGCTAAATCACCAGTTTATTTAGGAAGTTCTTTTGCCTTTATTGTTCCAATAACAGCCGCTTATTTAAAAGGTGGAATATCAGGAGCAATGACAGGAATTATGGTTGTAGGTTTAATTTATGTAGTATTTGCAATCATAATTTCATTAATAGGTAAAGGATGGATAGATAAATTATTGCCACCTGTTGTTATAGGTCCAATGATTATGATTATAGGTTTAGGTTTAGCTCCATCTGCAATAGGTCAAATTGGAATTGCAGGTGAAGGGGCAATAGAATGGAAAGGTGTAGTAGTTGCACTCGTATCTTTTCTAGTAACTGCTATTGTTGCAGTTAGAGGAAAAGGATTTTTTAGAATAATCCCATTTTTAATTGGAATTGTTTCAGGATATTTAACAGCAGTAGTTCTTGGAATGATAGATTTTACACCAGTTGCAGAAGCAGCATTTTTCAGTGTTCCAAAATTTATAATTCCATTTGTACATTATAGTATTAATTTCTCAGCTATTCTTACAATTGCACCAATCGCTTTAGTAACAATGGCAGAGCATATAGGCGATCATACAGCTTTAAGTGCTATTATGGGAAGAGATTTATTAAAAAATCCTGGATTAAATAGAACTCTTTTAGGAGATGGTATCGCAACATTTGTAGCAGGTGCTCTAGGTGGTCCTGCAAATACAACATATGGAGAAAATACTTCAGTAGTAGGTATGACAAAAATTGCATCTGTATGGGTAATTGGACTTGCAGCTATAATTGCTATAGCACTTGGATTTTTAGGAAAATTTACAGCTCTTGCAACAACAATTCCTGATCAAGTTTTAGGTGGAGTTTCATTGCTTTTATATGGTTTTATATCAGTTAATGGTTTAAAAGTATTAATTGAAAATCAAATAGATTTTAATAAAACTAAAAATGTAATAGTTGCTTCAACAATGCTTGTACTTGGACTTGGTGGTGCTGCAATATCTATAGTACATGGAGATTTATCAGTTACAATATCAGGAATGAGTTTAGCTGCAGTAATAGGTATCTTATTAAACCTTTTATTACCTAATGAAGTAGATGAAAGTACTAAAGAAGATAAAGAAAATAAAGATGAAATGGTAGAAGTAGGAGAAACTAAAGAAGAAATTAAAAAAATAAAAGAAGATATTATAGAAATAAAAGAAGAAATAAAATCTATAAAAAGTGATTTAAAAAAAGATGAAAAAACGGAAAATACTAAAGAAGAAAATAAATCTGAAGATAAAAATAATAGTCAAAATAATAATTTAAACAATAACTCGAATAATAATAATAATAATAATAATCAAAATAACAAACAGAATAAAAAGAAGAAGAAAAAATAAAATAAAAGTAAAATTAAAAACAAGTAATAAATGATAAATAATTAAAATAAATATTAATTCAAAAGCACGAAAGATAAAATAAATAATATATAGAAAAGAGGTATTTAGATGAGCGTTATTGAATTAAACCATCCTTTAGTATTACATAAAGTATCTATTTTAAGAGACAAATCTACTGGAACAAAAGAGTTTAGAGAACTTGCAGAAGAAATAGCAATGTTTTTATGTTATGAAGCTATGAAAGATGCAGTTTTAGATGATGTAGATGTAGAAACACCAATGGCTAAGACTAAAGGAAAAAGAATAAATGAAGATAGATATGCATTTGTTCCAATCTTAAGAGCTGGACTTGGTATGTCAAATGGTATTACTAAAATAGTGCCAAATGCCAAAATTGGTGTTATAGGATTATATAGAAATGAAGAGACTTTAGAGCCAGTAAGATATTATTATAAAGTACCAAAAGATATAAAAAATAGAGAGGTATTATTATTAGATCCAATGCTTGCAACTGGAGGATCTGCATTAGATGCAATTAAAATGATGAAAGCAGATGGAGTAAAGAAAATCAAATTTCTATGTTTAATAGCAGCTCCAGAGGGACTAAAAAGAGTAACAGAAGCTTATCCTGATGTTGATATTTATTGTGCACAGATAGACGATCACTTAAATGAGATAGGATATATTGTACCAGGACTTGGAGATGCAGGAGATAGAATTTTTGGTATTAAATAATATAATATTTTATAAAATAGAAGAATAAAACAAAAGAATAAAATAGAAAGATAAAATATAAAACAAAATAATTAAAATCAAAATAATAATTCTAATAACAAAGATAAAAAAGAAGGTAGATTATTAAAAATAAGTAAGTAAATTAATTAATCTATCTTCTTTTTATTTTTACTTGATTTGATGTGATATAATATGTAAAAAAATAAGAGGGATTTAATATGCTAGAAAAATGTAATTTATGTCCATTTAATTGTAATGTAAATAGAGAAGAAGGTTTTTTAGGAAGATGTAGAGCTGGGAAAAATATAAAATATGCACTATCATCTCTTCATTATAATGAGGAACCATGTATAAGTGGAAAATCAGGATCTGGTACAGTGTTTTTTAGTAATTGTAATTTAAAATGTGTGTTTTGCCAAAATTATGAGATAAGTAGTGAAGAGTACGGAAAAGAAATTTCAGATGAAGAATTAGCTGATATTTTTATTGAGCTTCAAAATAAAAAAGCAAATAACATAAATTTAGTTACACCAACTCCATATGTGTATCAAATAATAGATGCGATTAAAATAGCTAAAGAGAAAGGATTAAATATTCCAATACTTTATAATACTAGTGGATATGAAAAAGTAGAAACATTAAAATTATTAGATGGGTTAGTAGATATTTATCTTCCAGATTTTAAATATGCAGATAATAACCTTGCTAAGAGATTATCTTTGATAGATAACTATTATGAAGTTGCAAAAGATGCAATAAAGGAGATGTATAGACAAGTAGGTAGTCCTAAATTAAATAAATATGGAATAATTGAAAAAGGATTAATTATTAGACATTTAATTTTGCCAAATCACATAGATAATACAAAAAAAGTGTTATCATGGATAAATGAGAATATAGATAAAGATGTATATGTAAGCATTATGTCACAGTATTTTCCAAGTTATAAAGCAAAAGAAATTGAAGATATTAATAGAAAAATTAATTATGAAGAATATAAAGAAGTAGAAGATTATTTATTTTCTTTAGATATAGAAAATGGATATATGCAAGATTATATTGAAGATGAAAACGAAGAAAAATATGTTCCAGATTTTAAGAAATAGTATTCATAAATTAATTTCAAACGAATAGATACTAAAAATAAATAAAAAAATCAAATGCCAATGTGCTATAAATTAGTGAGAATAATATATAAAAAATGTAGCAAAATATATTAAAAATAAATATAATAGTCTTATAAAACTTTTTTTATATTTGATAATAAAATTATTGTATGATAATATAATTAAAAATAAATAAGAAAAGATAGTATTAATCCCTGCATGGTGCGTGAGGACAGAGTTTTTAGAACCTACAAGTTTGGAGAAGGGAGCTTAAATCTCTGAGTATGGCGTGTATGCTTATATTTATATAAGAAACCCAGGAGTACTTAGGAAGGCACCCACCTGTGTGAGTACAGGTCCATTAAAAATTCTTTACATTAACGGCTAATGTGGGGCATGTTTTTATATTAAAATTTATATTAAGCTCCTCTAGAAAATATCTAGAGGAGTTTATTTTATTGCTTTTTTTAGCTTTAGATGGTAAAATTATATCGAAAAATGGGAGGATATAAATGACTATAAAAGATCTAATAAAATATGGAAAAGATGAATTAGATGCAAATAATATTGATGAATCTATATTAAAAACTAGATTATTATTAGAGTATGTTTTAAATAAAAAAAGAGAATATATAATGATCCATTTAGATGAAGAAATTGGCATAGATAAGGAAAGTTTATTTAAATCATATATCAAAAGATTAGTTAATAATGAACCTATACAATATATAATTAAGAAACAAGAATTTATGGGACTTGAATTTTTAGTAAACGAAAATGTATTAATACCAAGAAGTGATACAGAAGTATTAGTAGAAAATGTTATAAATTTAGTAAAAAATAATTATAATAATTTCATAAATAATGAAAATATTGAGAATATTGAAAATAAAGAAATTAACATATTAGATATGTGTACAGGTACAGGTGCTATAATAATTTCTTTAGCGAAATATTTGGATAAATATAATATTAATTTTTATGCATCAGACGTAAGCAAAAAAGCCATAGAAGTTGCTAAAGAAAATGCTATTAATAATAATGTAGAGATTACTTTTATAGAATCTGATTTATTTTCTAATATTAATGATATTAAATTTGATGTAATTGTTTCAAATCCTCCATATATAGAAAAAAATGTAATAAAATCTTTAGATGAAAATGTAAAAAAAGAACCAATACTTGCTTTAGATGGAGGGGTAGATGGACTAGATTTTTATAGAAATATATCTAAAGATTCTAAGAAGTATTTAAATAAAAATGGATATTTGTGTTATGAAATAGGATATAACCAAAAAGAAAGTGTAACAAAGATTTTAAGAGAAAATGGTTATATTGATATAAAGTGTATAAAAGATTATAGTAATAATGATAGAGTAATTGTTTCTAGAAAGGGGTAAAAATGTCTTTTTCATCAAATGTTAAAGAGGAATTAGGAAAAATAAATATTTATAACAAAAAAGAAATAGTAGAAGCAGAAATATTAGGATATATGTTATCTGGAAATACTACTGTAGAAGATGATTATATTTATTTTATTACTGAAAATGAATTTAATATAGAAAGATTATATAAGCTACTATTCAATTTAAAGATTGATTATGAACCAGAAACAAGAAGAAAAGTTTATGTTGCTAAAGTAAAAAAAGAAGAATTATCAAAATTAAAAAGAGAAGAAACGATTTCAGATGAAGAAGAACTAAAAGCAATAGTAAGAGGTGCTTTTTTGGGAAGCGGTTCAATAAATGATCCAAACAAAAAATATCATTTAGAAATATTACTTAAAAGCAGAGATAATGCAATGTATTTGCAAAATATAATAAAGATGTTTGGAGTTAAAACTAAATTGTTAGAATCAAATAACACTATTTATATAAAAGAAGGTGAAGAGATTTCTAAATTTTTAGCACTGATTGGTGCTACAAAATCTGTGCTTTCTTTTGAAGAAATTAGAGTATTAAGAGATACTAGAAATAATGTAAATAGACTTGTAAATTGTGAGACAGCAAATCTAAATAAAATAGTTAATGCATCTGTAAAACAAATTGAAGATATTAAGTTTTTAAAGAAAATGAAGAAATTTGATTCAATGCCTGATTATTTAGTAGAGATTGCAGAGTTAAGATTAGAAAATCCTGAAATTAGTTTAAAGGAATTAGGGCAAATGCTAGAAAATCCAATAGGAAAGTCAGGAGTAAATCATAGACTTAAAAAGATTCAAGAATATGCAGATGAAATAAGAAAAGGAAGTTAAAGTATGAAAGAGATAGGAATATATATCCATATACCTTTTTGTAAAAGAAAATGTTATTATTGTGATTTTGTATCATATGATAATAAATTTGAAAAAATAGACTCATATATAGAGACAGTAAAAAAAGAGATTGAAGATACGTCACAAACTTTTACAAAAGATCATATAGTAACTACAGTTTATTTTGGAGGCGGAACTCCATCATTTTTAGAAAGCAAACATATTAAAACTCTTTTGGAAAATATAAGAGTAAATTTTAATATATCAGCTGATGCGGAAATAACTTTAGAAGTAAATCCAGGAACAATAACAGAAGAAAAATTAAAGACATATCAAATGTGTGGAATAAATAGATTAAGTATAGGTTTACAAACAACAAATGATATCTTACTTAAAAAAATTGGTAGAATACACACATATAGTGAATTTTTAAGTACATATAATTTAGCTAGAAAATTAGGTTTTAATAATATAAATGTTGACTTAATATTTGCACTTCCAGATGAGAAGCTAGAAGATTTAGAAAACGATTTAGAAAATATTATAGAATTAAATCCAGAACATATTTCTACATATTCTTTAATAGTTGAAGATGGAACTAAAATAAAGGAATTAATAAAAGAAAATGATAATGATTATATCTTACCAAGTGAAGAAATTGAAAGACAGATGTATTGGTATATAAAAAACAAGTTAGAAGAAAATGGATATAGACATTATGAAATATCTAATTTTGCAAGAAAAGGATTTGAATCAAAACATAATTTAAATTGTTGGAAACAAAAAGAATATTTAGGTTTTGGCACAGCAGCTCATAGTTTTATAGATGGAGTAAGATACTCAAATAAAAAAATACTTTCTGAATATATTTTTAATTTTAAAAGTAAAAATGTAGAAGATAAAATGGATAGAGAAGAAATGGCTAAGGAATATATGATGCTAGGTTTAAGAAAAATTGAAGGAGTATCTATATCAGAATTTGAAAGAAAGTTTAATTTAAATCCATTATTATATTTTAGATTTGAAATTAGTAAACTTGTAGAAGAAGATTTAATAGAAGTTGATTTAGATGATATAAAACTTACTAAAAAAGGATTAGATTTTGCAAATATAGTCTGGGAAGAATTTGTATAAAATATAAAAAGAGGGTG
>CALWZY010000034.1 GCA_944386155.1 uncultured Clostridia bacterium
GATAATTATAAAGATAGCAAGTTTGAATTTAACTATAATAAGTGCAAAGAATTAGGAATAAAAACAGGACTATATATTTATAATTATTGTAATACTGTCCAAACTTTAAGAGATGGATTAGACTGGATGTTTGATAAATTGGGAAATAAAAGCTTAGAGTTGCCTATTTTTCTTGATATGGAAGACCAAGACATTCAAGGAGAAACAAGGGAAAGTTTAACAAATCAGTGTAATGAGTTTGGAAGATTCGTAAAAAATAAAGGTTATCAAGCGGGAATATATGCAAATGCAAACTGGTTGAAAAATGAATTGAATATGGGTGAGTTTAATGATGATTTATCAATATGGGTCGCTCAATATCAGGTAGATGAACCACAAATTTCAAATCCAGATATATGGCAGTATACAAGTTCAGGAAAAGTAAATGGAATACCAGGTAATGTGGACTTAGATTATCTTTATAATGAAGACATAATTAAAGAATCTGGAACAGGCGAAGATGATAAGAAAACTATAGATGAACTTGCGCAAGAAGTTATAGATGGAAAATGGGGAAATAACAAGAAAAGAAAGAAAAAACTAGAGGCAGCCGGATATAATTATGATGAAGTGCAAGATAGAGTAAATGAAATCTTACTTGGAAATATCAAAGAGCCTATTACAGAGGTTGCAAAAGATGTTATTGCTGGAAAATACGGAGACGGAACAGAAAGAAAAGAAAAATTAGAAGCTGCAGGATATGATTATGATACAGTTCAAGCGAAAGTTAACCAACTATTGGGGGCTGAAGTTACTAAAACTTATACAGTAAAAGAACGGAGATACTTTATCTGAGATAGCATCAAAATACAAAACAACAGTGGAAAAACTAGTAAACGACAACAACATTGAAAATGCCAACCTAATCTATCCAGGACAAAAAATAATCATAAAATAAATAAAAAAGTCATACAAAACATTGATATTTCAATACTTGTATGACTTTTGACATATGGTGAGCCAGGAGGGATTCGAACCCCCGACACCAGGCTTAGAAGGCCTGTGCTCTATCCACCTGAGCTACTGACCCAGAACAGTAATTATATTACCACCATTTTTTAAGTTTGTCAATATATTTTTATTATTTTCTACATATCTTGATTTATTTCTTTTAAAAAGTCATATATCACATCATCTGATATTACTGGAGTTACTTTATTTATTGATAATATTTCTAATAATTTATCTACAACTTTTTCATTTAGAGAAATATTTTCATAATATTTATTTTCCTTTAGGTTTTTATTATTGCATATCTCCTTTTTGGCGATTTCAATTCCATATCCTCTTTTTATATTATTTTTTACTTTATAATATTTTAATTCTAATTTTTGTATATTACTTCCTAATAACTCCTGATCATTATAAGAAACTCTCGAAAAAATCTTTTTCATAACTACCTCCTTATATCAAATATAAGACGGTTTATGTCATAGGTCAAGAAAATTCGTGTTTCTAAATTCGATAAAAAGCGACACGCAGGTTGGAAGTCCCCCCTGCGCGTCGCATTTGCCGTCACCTCCTGTGATTTCTCCTCCGCCTTTGCCGACGCTGGACCGGCTCTGCCTTTTTGCATTTATCGCTATTACAAATCGCCAGCAACACGAGATGAAAAGCAATAATCAGGATACCGGCGATAATCGCACCATCCACAATCGTTGCAATCCCCCATGCAATGGCTATAGCAATGTAGAAAGGAAGCAGCCAGCTGTCATAAGCAATAAAGCCAAAGAAGAATCCGATTAACGTAACCATCGTGGTCTCGAAAAGCGTATTGTGAGCAATAAGCCCAAGTCCCATCATGATCCGCTGAGCGGCAAACCATGTAATAATCCAAAGAATTTTCTTCATAATAGTCCTCCTTAGAGATTTTGTTGGATATTTCAACGGTTTCATATATTTAATTATACCACAATTATATACTATCTTCAATTTTCTAAAGCAAAAGAGGACGAGCTTTCACTCATCCTCCTTGCTAGTCACTGCCATGATGACCAAAGCTGCGTCAAGCACAAGCCCGACTATGGCACTGATAATCTCCAGATGGATTATGGCTATGATAAACCAAATCGCAATCACAGCGCAGGTCGCAGCCAGAAACCACTCATACCTCCTAGCAATCAACACTGCAACCACAGAAATAATAGCATTCAAGATCGACGACCAAATGCTAACCGGTGCAGTAATTCCCAGGATGGACAGAAGCTGCTGGCAGACTATCCACGCAACCATCCAGATAAGATATTTTACCATTTATATCCCCCTTTCGAAAAAGAAAACTTCTTCTACTTACCAATTTTGATTAACATAATTATTATACCATATAATTTAATTTTTTACAATTTTGTTCCAAGCTTAATCTTTAATACAAATTCCTTTTTACCTCTTTTAATAGTTAAATTAACAATATCTCCTGGGTTTTTGCTATAGATATATGTTCTAAGTTCCGACATCTTTTCTAATTCTTTATTATCGATTTTAGTTATTATATCTCCAGATTTTATATTTGCATTTTTTAGATTGCTAGATTTATTTATTTCTGCAATGTAAATACCATTTTCAAAATCAATAGCATCTTTTAAATAAGGAATTACTTCTTTATCATATCCATATATCCCAAGATATGCTTCTTCAAATTTTCCTGTTCTCTCAAACTTCTCAATAATAGGTTTTACAATATTTATTGGAACAGCAAAGCCGAAGTCCTTCTGCATCATTTACTTTAACTGAAGTAATTCCTATAACCTCACCATTTTTATTTATAAGAGGTCCTCCACTATTTCCTTCATTAATAGTTGCATCTGTTTGTATTAAGCTTTCCATATATGAATAACTATCATCATCATTTTTTATTTTTATAGTTCTATTAGTACCGCTTATAATACCTGATGTTACAGTTTTTTGAAACTCAAATCCTACTGGATTTCCTATTGCATAAACTTTTTCTCCTATATGAGCATCATTTGAATCTCCTAAATTAATTTTATTCAAGCCAGTCATTCCTATTTTAACAATTGCAAGATCAATCGCACTATCAGCCCACATGACACTTCCTTTATACTCTATTCCTGTATCTAAAGTAACAAAACAACTACTATACTTATCTCCTACGACGTGTTGATTAGTAAGTATATATCCGTTTTCTGATACGATTATTCCTGTACCAAGTCCTAGTTTCTCAGTACTTTTTTCTAAAAAAATACTTGTGCCATTATCTTTTAATTTTGAAATACCTACTACACTTTTTGTTACCTCTTCTATATTATTATCTTGGTTACTACTTTGGCTAATTTCAGCTTCTTTTAAAAGCTTTGTACCTATTGCACTTTTTTCATAAACATATATCTGACTTTCAATATAAATTATATATCCAAGTATTCCAAAAAACATGCTTAAAATTATTATTAATAACTGTATTCCCAAATTTTTAAACTTTTCCTTCTTTTCACTATACATCTTTTCTCTCTCCTACTCTCTTATTATTTTCCCTTTTTAATATTTAGATATTCATTTTTGAAAAATAAAATTGATTCTATATTACTTTTTAGTTACTTTTTCTTCTTATTTATGTTTCAATGATGACATATTTTTATATTTTTAATATAATATTGTTAAATTCTAAAGAAAATTGTATATGAGGAAGTTTGTTATGAATAAATTTGACTTAACTGGTCAGCAAGAGTCTATTTTTTCAATCGAGCAATTTTATAAAGATACACCTATAAATAACCTTGCTGGTGTTTTTATTATAGAAGAACCAATTAATATTGAAATATTATTCAATTCTATAAATCTATTTATTAAAGATACTGATACTTTTAGAATTAGAATCGGAAATAATAATGCTAACATTCCATATCAGTATATTGTAGATTATGAAGAAAAAATTTTTTCAACACTTAATTTTGATACAGTAAATGAAGTTAATACTTATGCAAAAAAAATAGCAAATCAGCCTATTTTTTCATATGATTCTGACTTATTTAGATTTATTCCATTTATCTTATCTGATAAGACTGGTGGGTTTATTTTTATCGCTCACCATTTGATTTCTGACGCATGGAGCATTCAATTAATTATCGATAGAATTTTAAATTATTATGCTTTTTTATCTAAAAAAATTGATACTATTCCCGAATACAATAAATATTCTTATTATGAATATATTAAGTCTTACAATTCTTATAAAAACAGCGAAAAGTGTGAAAAAGATAAGAAATTTTGGGATGAATACTCTCTAGCCTCTCAAGCATGTATTCCTTGCGAATATTCAAATTCTACAGATATAGATTATATTTCTAAAAGAAAAACTTTTACTTTATCAAAAAAAGATATGAAAAATATTAGTGATTTTTGTAGAGTCAACAAAATAAGTATTTATACCTTTTTCTTAGCAATACATTCTATTTACTTTAGTAGAATAAATAACTTAGACAATTTTGTTATAGGAACTCCTGTTTTTAACAGATCAAGTTTAAAAGAAAAAAATACTGTAGGTTTATTTATGGATACAATTCCTTTTAACGTAAAAACAGTTTCTTCTTATACATTTAAAAAACTATCAGAAGAAATTTCAATAGACATGATGTCTTGTTTTAGACATCAGAAATATCCATATAATAATATTTTGAAAAATATAAAACAAAAGAACGACTCTACTTGCAACTTATATAATATTTTGTTTTCGTATCAAAAACCTCGAACACAAGATAAATTTTCTTTAATAAAATATTCTGCTACATGGATTGAACCTGATGCTATTTTTAATGATATACAAATACATATACATGATGTTTCTGATATAGGAAAATTATCTATCTCTTATGATTATAAAATATCAAAATATAGCGCTTCTTATATTTCTAAGATATTTAAGCGTATAAAATATATTATAAATCAAATATTAGATAATTCAGCAAATATAAAACTTTCAGATATTGAAATTGTAACTGATGATGAAAAAGATGTATTATTAAATAAGTTTAATAATACTTATAAAAAATATGATAAAAATCAAACTATTCATAGTATTATCGAAAAACAAGTAAAAAAATCACCAAATAAAATCGCCATTATTTGTGATGATAATAAAATTACATATAAAGAATTAAATGAAAAAGCAAATCAAGTTGCTAATTATCTAAGAAATAAAGGAGTAAAAAGAAATACATTTGTTGGTTTACTTATAAATAGATCAATAGAAATGTTTATAGGACTACTTGGGATACTTAAATCTGGTGCAGCTTACCTTCCTATTGATCCTGAATATCCACCAGATAGAATATCATATATGTTAGAAAATAGTGAGACTAATATAGTTCTTTCTAAAAAAGATTTATTTAGTATATTGCCTGAAAATATAGAAAAAATTGATATTTCTTTATCAAATACTAATATTATTTATAAACAATCTACTAATAATCTTACTAATATAAACTCATCTTCTGATTTAGCATATATTATTTATACTTCTGGTTCTACCGGAAAGCCAAAAGGAGTTAAATTAAAACATATAAATATTAACAATTTTATATTAGGAACTACTGATAAAATTAATTTTTCAAAGGACAAAACTATTGTATCAGTAACTACTATATGTTTTGATATTTTTGTCTTAGAAAGTTATTTACCCCTTCAAAAAGGGCTTACTATTGTTCTTGCAAATGAAAAAGAGCAAAATGATATAAAATTATTAAATTCACTATGTTTAAAATATAATGTAAATATGATTCAAACGACTCCATCTAGGCTTAATTTATTAACTAATAATTATGAATATTGTAAGTATTTTGAAGGTTTAACAGATGTTTTAGTAGGTGGTGAACCTTTACCTTCTCCTTTATTAAAACATTTAAAAGACTTGTCAAAAAATATAAATATATATAATATGTATGGTCCTACAGAAACTGCTGTATGGTCAACAATTAAAGATTTAACAAAAACAGATTTAATTACAATTGGATCTCCAATTGCAAACACTACTACTTATGTATTAGATGAAAAAAGCTTAAAACTTCTTCCTCCTGAAACTCCTGGAATTTTATTTATTGGTGGAGACGGAGTTTGCGGAGGATATCATAAAAGAGAAGATTTAAATGAAAAATTATTTATTAAAAATCCCTATAATCCTAAAGAGATTATTTATAATACTAATGATTTAGTAAAACAACTTCCAAATGGAGAATTAATTCACCTTGGAAGAGCTGATTTTCAGGTAAAAATAAGAGGATATAGAATTGAACTAGGTGAAATAGAAAATAGGATTTTGTCTTATAATAGTATTAAAGAAACTGTAATAGTTCCTTATGAATCTAAGTTTTTAATATGTTATTATTCTTCTAAAAAAGATATTATAATTTCTGATTTAATATCTTATTTGTTAGAAGAACTTCCTAATTACATGATTCCAGCATATTTTATAAAACTAGATTCTCTTCCACTTACACCAAACGGAAAAATTGATAGAAAGAAGCTTCCAAAACCAAATATTAATACTGATATTGTAATTGAAAAAGCATCTACAAAAACAGAAAAATTATTAGAATCAAATATACTAAAACTTTTAAATAATGGAACTGAGCACATAGATATTAATACTCCTTTCATTTCTCTAGGACTAGATTCATTAAGTATAGTACAATTACAATCAATGCTTCTTAAATATAAACTTAATTTAACAACTCAAACATTTTATAAATATTCAAATATAAAAAAATTAGCTGAATTTATTGACAAATCTAAATCTGTGCATGATGAAGTGGCTTTTACTTTAGATCCTTCGTTATTACATTCTTCTTTTGAACACGCTACAAAAGTAACTGATGATTCAGATCTTGGAAATGTTTTTTTGACTGGTGCAAATGGATTTATTGGTATACATGTTTTAAAAAAACTATTAGATACTACATCTGTAAAAATATATTGTCTTGTAAGAGGAGCAGATCCTGATTCTTCTTTAAAAAGATTAGCAGATTCTTATAAATATTATTTTAATAGTTCAGTGTTGCCTTATATAGACAAAAGAATATTTATAATTAATGGTGATATTACTGTAGAAAACTTAAACCTTACAGATGAAAATTATACTACTATTAAAAACAATGTCTCTACAATAATTCATACAGCTGCTATTGTTAAACATTATGGTAGCTTTGACAAATTTAAAGATATCAATATAATCGGTACTAAAAATATAACTAAATTTGCTTTAAAAAATAATTTTAGATTTATACATTTATCTTCTATAAGTATATCTGGACATTATTTATTAAAACATGATAACCATAATATTGACTTTTCTGAAAACAATTTTTATATTGGACAACATTATACCGAAAATGTATATGTTAATAGTAAATTAGAAGCAGAAAATGTTGTCTTTTCTGCATTTAAAAACGGATTACAAGGAAAAGTTTTGCGTATTGGAATAATTTCTGGTAGATATTCTGATGGATTTTTCCAAAAAAACATTAATGTGAACGCTTTTTATAGTAGAATTAGATCTTTAGTAAATTTAAAAATAATAACTAAAGCTATGCTTAACCAACAAATAGAATTTACTCCTGTAGATGAATGTGCTAAAGCTATTGTGTTGCTTGCCAGAACAAAACAATTTGACAATAAGATTTTCCATCTATTTAACCATAATCTAATTGCTGTTAAAGATATTCTAAATGTTCTAAAGAAATTTGATATACATATAGAACCTTTAGATGATGATACATTTAAAGAAAAAATATTAGAATATACAAATTCTTTAAATAGTGGAATAGCTGCAATAGTAAATGATATAGATACAACTAATCTTTCACTAAAATATAATTATACTGTTAATATAAAATCAGAATATACTAAAAATATTCTAAAAGATTTAGGATTTGAATGGAAAAAAATTAATAACAACTATTTATATAAAATTTTCAATCACATGATAAGCATTGGATTTATTAATGTTAATAATGAAAATGATGTTATTAATAATAAATAATAGAGGTGTTTTATATGAAATCAAAAAAACAAACTAAAAACAACAACAAAAAGATAAGCTTTTTGTCATTACCTAGTACAAAATTATCAATTATTTTTTCTATATTATCAGCTTGTATATTAATTGCTGTGGCAATTACTTTGCCTTTAATATTAAATTATCCTCCAAATTCAATTAATACACCTTTTGATATTGAAATGTCTGGAATTCCTTATGTTGCTCAATTTGCATGTATTGAACTTATAGCATTAATAGTTATATGTTTTGTTATAAAAAAGGTATTCAAACCTATTGATGAATGGTATAAAAACAAGGATGATTTGAAATATAATAATTCTAGAAATATAGATACAATAAGAAAAAGATGTTTAAATTTGCCTTATATAATATTTTTAGTAGAACTTATAATTCCTTCAATTATTTGTTTTACAATATTATCAATAACAGGAAGTCACGAAAAAACAATGATTTTAAAAATAACTACATTAATCGTTGCCTTTACATTTTTACTTGCCGTAACTTCTTATATTTTTACTAAAAGTTTATTTAGAAAATTATTGTCAGATATATATAGAAAAGATGCAGATATTGGAATGCGTATAAACATCGGAACAAAAATATTAATGCAAGTTATTCCAGTATGTATTATTGGAATGCTGTTAATCGCTCTTGTTGGTTATACAAAATCAATTAAATCTTCTGAAGATGCATTATTTGATGTATATTCAAAAAATTTATCTATCCTTTTTGATAAAGATGAAACTTATACGTATACAAGAATAAGAAATTTATTAGAAAAACTTTTAATTTATAATGATTCAGCTTCTGTATTTATTTTATCAGAAGATGGTGAAGTTGATTTATTATCTGGTCCTGCACCTTCAAGTTTTGTTATTAAATATACACTTAAATATGCTGAGCAAAATAATGGAAAAACTTATGATAGTTATGCTGTAGATACTCAAGGTGCTACTATAAAATTAAATACACAAGATGGCTCATATTATGCTTGTATCCTTTATCATACAAATTCAAATGAGGCTTTAATTTATATAATAGCAACATTTATTTTAGTATTTAGTTTAATGCTTGTTTTATTAATAATATTTGTACGCTCATTATCTAAAGAAGTTTCAATGATATCCGAAAGTTTAAGTCATATTTCTGATAATAAAGATGTTGACAATTTTACAACTTTACCAGTTATATCAAATGATGAATTAGGAGATCTTTGTATAGCATACAATAATATTCAAAATATGAATCAAGAAAACTTACAAAAAATTAAAAATTCACAAGATTTGCTTATAGAGCGCGAACGTTTAGCGTCTTTAGGACAAATGATTGGAGGTATCGCACACAACTTAAAAACACCTATCATGTCTATATCTGGAGCTACTGAAGGTCTATCTGATTTAGCAAAAGAGCTTGATATGTCAATTGGTAATCCACAAGTAACAGAAGAAGATTATCACGCAATAGTTAAAGATATAAATAATTGGCTTGATAAAATAAAAACACATACATCTTATATGTCTGATGTTATTACTGCTGTTAAAGGACAAGCAGTTGTATTTTCAGAAGATCAAATATATCCATTTACAGTATCAGAATTATTTAGTCGTGTTGATATCCTTATGAAACATGAATTAAAAAATTCAATAACAAAATTAATTATTAAAAATGAAACTTCTGACAATGATTTAATACACGGAAATATTAATAGCTTAGTACAAATCATTAATAATATGATATCAAATTCTATTCAAGCATATAACAATAGTGAAAAGGAAATGCCTATCAATTTGTCAGCTAAAATAGATAATAATCGAATTATTATCAGTGTACAAGACTTTGGCCCTGGAATTTCTAAAAACGTTCAAGATAGATTATTTAAAGAAATGATTACAACTAAAGGAAAAGAAGGAACAGGACTTGGACTATTTATGTCTTATTCAAATATAAAAGCTCATTTCCATGGAAATATGACTTTTGAAACATCAAGTGAAGGCACAACTTTTTATATTTCTCTTCCTATTTACAAAAACTAAATTATATGTTTTCATATTATTATAATATTTGATTTGAAAGGTATAAATTTTATGAGATTAAATATTAATTCTAATTTAAATGAAACTGGTAACCATAATAAAGATTATAAAATAATTGCTGTAGATGATGAAATGGGTATAATAGACTCTCTTTCAGTTTATTTAAGTAGATCTGGTTATCAATTAGTAGGAGTAACAAATCCTTTAGAGGCGATTGAACGAGTAAAAGAAGAGCATTTTGATCTTATGATTTTAGATTATATAATGACACCTATTCATGGTGATAAAGTCGTTGAAGAAATTAGAAAATTTGACAAAGAATTATATATATTGTTACTTACTGGACATAAAGACTTAGCTCCACCTCTTGAAACAATTAAGAAATTAGATATTCAAGGATATTGTGAAAAAAGTGATAAATTTGATCAATTATTATTATTAATCGAATCAGGATTAAAATCTGTTGATCAAATGAGATTAATAAAATCAATAAATGATGATTTAGAGCAGTCTAAAGAACTTCTTGAAAAATCATATTTAGAAACTATTGAAACATTAAGATACACTGTAGAAGCTAAAGATTTTTATACAAGAGGTCATTCTGATAGAGTTTCAGAATATGCTGTTTTAATTGGTAAAAAAATAGGACTTAATGATGAAGAGTTAAAAAAATTAAAAATAGGTGGACTTTTCCATGATATAGGAAAAATTGGAATTCCTGATTCAATACTTTTAAAAAATGACAAATTAACACCTGATGAATATTCAGAAATTAAAAATCATCCTTCAATAGGTGCTCACATATTGTCAAATGCTTCTATCTTTAAAGATTTAATTCCTATTGTTAAACATCATCACGAAAGATATGATGGAAAAGGATATCCTAATAATTTAATTGGAGAAGAAATTCCTCTTCTTGCAAGAATTACATCTATCGCAGATACATTTGATGCTATGACTTCTAGAAGATCATATCGTGATGCTCTTCCTTTAGAACATGTAAAAGAAGAATTAAGGAATTGTGCTGGTACTCAATTAGATCCAAAATTAGTTCCAGTATTTCTAGATATTCTTGAAAATGAATACGATAAGATAGAAGAAATTAAGTTAAAGTATTAAGTATTAAAATTTTAGTATATTAATAATATAAGTAAAAAAAGGTGATTATAATCAAAAGATTTAATCCCCTTTTTTATTTTACTTTTTCTATTTTTCCCTTTTAATTTTTTCTTTACTTTTCTATCTTCAATTTATAATTTAACT
Organism: uncultured Clostridia bacterium; assembly: GCA_944386155.1. Lineage (GTDB taxonomy): Bacteria > Bacillota > Clostridia > TANB77 > CAG-508 > UMGS1994. The sequence continues at coordinate 11,341 of CALWZY010000034.1, forward strand.
TATTTGTAAAATATAAGTTTATTTCTAATTAGCATCTTTCATAGATAAACTTACTTTTTGTCTTTCATTATCTATTCCTATAACTTTTACTTTAACAATGTCGCCAACTGAAACTACTTCTGAAGGATTTTTAACAAAACTGTTAGATAATTGTGAAATATGTACAAGTCCATCATGTTTTACTCCAATATCTACAAAAGCTCCAAAATCAGTTACATTTCGTACTGTACCATTTAGCACCATTCCATCTCTTAAATCTTCAAATTTTAAAACATCATTTCTTAAAATTGGTTTTGGAAGATCTTCTCTAGGATCTCTTCCTGGTTTTGATATTTCATCTATAATATCTTTTAAAGTCAATTCTCCAACATCTAATTTTTTTGCCATTTCAGAAATGTTTACATTGTTTAACTTGTTTTTAATTTCCTCTAAAGTTTCTTTATCTAACAAATCCTTTTTTGTATATCCTAACTCTTTTAATAAATTTTCTGCTTTTTCATAACTTTCTGGGTGAACTCCTGTTATTTCTAATGGATTTTTCCCATTAAACACTCTTATGAATCCTGCACATTGTTCATAAGCTACTTTTCCAAGCTTAGGAACTTTTAAAAGTTCATTTCTTGATTTAATTTCACCATTTTCATCCCTGTAATCTACTATATTCTTTGCTATTGTTTTATTTATTCCTGCTACATAAGATAAAAGTGATGGTGTTGCTGTATTTATATCTACTCCAACAGAGTTTACTGCATCTTCTACTACTCCAGTTAAGCTTTCAGATAATTTCTTTTGATTTACATCATGCTGATATTGTCCAACTCCTATTGCTTTAGGATCTATCTTTACAAGTTCTGCTAAAGGATCTTGAAGTCTTCTTGCAATAGATATTGCACCTCTTAGTGAAACATTTATATCTGGATACTCTTCTGTGGCAAGCTTTGATGCTGAATAAACAGATGCACCAGCTTCACTTACTATAGTATAATAAACTTCTTTATCAACTTCTTTTATTAGGTCTGCTACAAATTGTTCTGATTCGCGTGAGGCTGTCCCATTTCCGATTGCAAACATTTTTACATCATATTTGTCGATGAATGTTTTTAAAACCTTTTTAGCACCTTCTACGTCGTTTTGAGGCTCTGTTGGATATACTGTTGCTGTATCTAATAATTTTCCTGTTTGATCTATTACTGCAATTTTGCATCCGGTTCTATAAGCTGGATCAAATCCAATTACAGTCATTCCCTTTAGAGGTGCTTGCAATAATAATTGCTTTGCATTTTTTCCAAAAACTCTTATAGCTTTGTCTTCTGCTTTCTCTGATAAATCAGCTCTAAGTTCTCTATCGATAGATGGTTCAATTAATCTTTGATAGCTATCTTGTATTGTATCTCTTAATATTTCTGCATATTGGCTTTTTTGATCTTTAATAATATCTTTTTCAATGTATAAAAGTATTTTGTCATCTGGTTTTTCAATCTTTACTTTAATAGCATCTTCTTTTTCTCCTCTATTTATCGCTAATATCCTATGACTTGGAATAGATCTTATACTTTCTGAAAAATCTGAATACATGTCATATGTATGATTTTCTTCTTTTCCTGTTTTTGTAGTAATTACCGCTTCTCTTATGCACATTGATTTAATTTTCTTTCTATAATCTGCATTATCAGAAATATTTTCTGCAATAATATCTTTTGCACCAGAAATAGCATCTTCTACACTCTCTACTCCTTTTTCTGGGTTTATATATTCTTCTGCTATTTTATAAATACTTTCCTTAGTATCTTGATTAAATATTATTTCTGAAAGAGGCTCTAATCCTTTTTCTTTTGCTATAGTTGCCTTTGTCCTCTTTTTAGGTTTATATGGTCTATAAATATCTTCTAATTCTGAAAGAATATTTGCTTCGTCTATGCTTTTTGAAAGTTCATCTGTTAATTTTCCTTGCTCATCAATTAATCTTTTTATTTCTTCTTTTCTTTCTTCTAAATTTCTTAGATATGTTAATCTTTCATCAAATATTCTTAAAGTCTCATCACTTAAATTTCCTGTTGCTTCTTTTCTATACCTTGCAATAAAAGGAATAGTATTTCCATCATCAATTAACTTAATTGTTGCTTCTACTTGTGAAGGTCTTATATTTAATTCCTCTGCAATTTTAGTCGTAATTTTATTCATTTTTTATCTCTCCTTTTGTTAAACTATGCTTATTATATACTGTATATTTAAATTTATAAAGCTTTTATTTTAAATAAAATTAATACAATTATATATTAAAATAAAATAAGTTATCCACATTATATTATATAAAAGTGGATAACCTGTTTTTTATTTTATATTTTTATATTTTCATATTTTAAGAATTTTGTTCTTCTATATATTCATCATAAGTACATTCTCTTACAACTACATTTCCATTACTTAAATCTATTATTTTATTTGCTACTGTTTGAGTAAGTTGATGGTCATGAGATGTAAATAGTATGTTTCCTTTATATCTCGTCATTCCTTCATTTAAAGCTGTTATACTTTCCATATCTAAATGGTTTGTTGGTTCATCAAATATAAGTAGATTTGCGCCAGAAAGCATTAATTTAGAAAGAACACATCTTACTTTCTCTCCACCAGATAAAACTTTTACCTTTTTTAAAGCTTCTTCTCCTGAAAATAACATTCTTCCTAAAAAGCTTCTTACATAAGTCTCATCTGGATCTTTTGAATATTGTCTTAACCACTCTACAATATTCATATCTTTTTCAAATAGATAATTATTATCTTTTGGGAAATAATCTTTTGTAATTGTAGTTCCCCATTCAAGAGATCCTTCATCTGGCTCTATCTCTCCTGCTATTATTTGAAATAAAACTGTCTTTGCAAGTTCATTATCTGATAAAAATGCAATTTTATCATCTCTTTTTACTGTGAATGTTACATTATCTAAGATTTTTTCGCCATTTACAGTTTTAGATATGTTTTTAACTTCTAATATTTCTTTTCCAGCTTCTCTATCTGGTTTAAAATCTATATAAGGATATTTTCTATTTGATGGTTTAATTTCATCAAGTTCAATTTTCTCTAATGATTTTTTTCTAGAAGTAGCTTGTTTTGATTTTGAAGCATTTGCACTAAATCTTGCAATAAATTCTTGTAATTCTTTAATTTTCTCTTCTTTCTTTTTATTTTGTTCTCTCATTTGCTTTAAAGCAAGCTGGCTAGACTCATACCAGAAATCATAGTTACCAGGATACACTTTTATTTTACCAAAATCAACATCTGCAATATGTGTACATACTTTATTTAAGAAATATCTATCATGAGATACAACAATAACTGTATTTTCGAAATTAATTAAAAATTCTTGTAACCAATCTATTGCTTTTATATCTAAGTCGTTAGTAGGCTCATCTAGTAATAAAACATCTGGATTTCCAAATAAAGCTTGTGCAAGTAATACTTTTACCTTATCTTTTGCTTCAATTTCTTTCATAAATTTGTCATGTAATGAAGTATCTATTCCTAAGTCATTTAATAATATCGCTGCATCAGATTCTGCATTCCAACCATCAAGTTCTGCAAATCTTTCCTCAAGTTTTGCAGCCTTCATTCCATCTTCTTCTGAAAAGTCTGGTTTAGCATAAATCTCTTCTTTTTCTTTCATTATGCTATAAAGCTCACTATTACCCATTATAACTGTATCTAAAACTTTATACTCTTCATAGGCATAGTGATCTTGTTTAAGTACAGATAATCTTTCTCCTTTATCTATTACTACCTCACCTTTACTAGGTTCAATTTCTCCTGAAAGAACTTTTAGAAATGTTGATTTACCAGCACCATTTGCACCAATTAATCCATAACAATTTCCTTTTGTAAACTTAATATTTACATCTTCAAATAAAACTCTTTTCCCGAATCTTACTGTTACACCTATTGCACTTATCATAGCTTACCTCCTAAAAATAATCAATCGAACTTTATTATACAGTATTTTTCTTAATATTTCAAATTTTTAGGCTATTTTTAAATACTTTTTTGTTATTTTAACTTTTTTAACTTGCTTTTTATATTGCTATTTCTTTATTCTTTTGATATTCTATTTATAATTTGATATAGAAAGGAAAACTATTATGGGAAAAAGGTCTAAAAAAACTAGATTCAAACCTAGATTTTTCGTATTTTTAGCAATTTTAGCTTTATTAGTAATTGCAGTAATATATTTTGGTATTTATAAAAACAATAATATTTCTAAAACTAATCCAAATAATCCTACATCACAATCACAAGAATCTACGGTAGAAACTCCATCAGAAGTTGTTCCTGAAGATATAACTATAAAAATGACTGTTATTGGTGATATTATGTGCCATAATACTCAATATAATGATGCATATAATAGCTCTAGCAAAAAATATGATTTTTCATATGTTTTTGAAGATATAAAAGATAAATTATCTCAAGCAGATATAACAGTTGGTAATCTTGAAACAACTTTTGCAGGATCTAAAATAGGATATAGTAGCTATCCTACATTTAATACTCCAGAAGCTCTTGGAAAAGCATTAAAAGATGTTGGAGTTGATGTTTTATCAACTGCAAATAATCATTGTATGGATAAAGGTTATACTGGAATTGTTAATACAATAAAAGAATTAGATGAATTAAAAATAGATCATATGGGAACATATGATAGTGAAGAATCTAGTAATGAAATTTTAGTAAAAGATGTTAAAGGTATAAAAATAGCATTTCTTGCATATACTTATGGAACAAATGGAATCGCTGTTCCCAAAGATAAATCTTATGCCGTAAACTTAATAGATAAAGATAAAATAAAGAAAGATTTAGAAGCTGCAAAAGCATTAGATGTAGACTTAATTTCAGTTAGTATGCATTGGGGAACAGAGTATAGACAAACTCCTACAGATGAACAAGAAGAACTTGCTGATTTTCTTTTTGAAAATGGTGCAGATATAATTTTAGGAAGTCATCCTCATGTTTTAGAAAAAATGGAAAAGAGAACAATCAAATTAGAAGATGGATCTACTAAAGATGGATTTATTATTTATTCACTTGGTAATTTCATGTCAGGACAATATTATGATTATACAAGACAATCAATTATCTTAGATCTTCAAATTACGAAACACGGAGATGGAAAAGTAAGTATTGATAGTGCAACATATACTCCTATATATATGTATAAATCATCTTCTGGTTCAAAACAAAAATATCTAGTTATGGATATTGAAAAAGCTTTAGAAGATTATAAAGCAGGAAAGAAAAATATAAGTTCTTCAACAAATTCAACTCTTAAATCAGAACTTAAACATATCTATAAAGTAGTAGGAGATGAGATATTAGAAGAAACTGAAGAAAATAAAGAATCTGATAAAAAAGAAGATACAGATACTAATAAAACTGAATGATAATTAAACACATAAAAAGGATTACTATAAACATAGTAATCCTTATTTTTATATAATTAAACTTTTTATTATATTATAAATACTCTTTGTCTACCTTACCAAACATTGCATTTGGAAGATATTCAATGTTATATGGACTAATGCCATATGGAGAATTGTATACGCCTTCCATAATAATCACCTCTATTTAACATCCGTTCCATTTCTTGGAACAATTAATATTATAACACATTTTTTATGTAAAGTAAATGACTTGTCTATTAATATTTTATTCATTAAATAAAATATTATTCAAAAAACATTAAAATAATTAATAATTTAATGAAAACAAAAAAGAACTGCTATATGCAGTCCTTTGGTGCGCCATAGAGGGGTCGAACCTCCGACCTTGTGATTAAGAGTCACCTGCTCTACCAACTGAGCTAATGGCGCATTTATTAATTAACAATGATTATTATAATACTTTCATAAGTTCTTTGTCAATACTTAGACTTAGAAATATATTTATTTATGACTATTTTATTTCTATTACGAATTTTGTGCAAAACTGCACTAAATTCGTAATAGCTTTTTAATAAAAATATATAACTATAAAAAGCAAAAAATATAAAAAATAAGACAAACAGCTAAAAACTAACTGTTTGTCTTAAATAATTATTATTCCTTATTCTCTTTTCTTATAGTAAATCTTCTATTCATATAAATGACTGCTGCTATGTATATTA